>JADGHC010000124.1 GCA_019689655.1 Microbispora sp. | reverse complement strand
GACGAGCTGCTGGGCCTGCTCGACGACGCCCACCCCGAGCCCGCGCGGGCTCGGCAGCCCCGGTCCCCGCGGGACCACGCCCCCGACGGCGGGTCTCCCGTACCGCCACGGGAGGAGCGGGAAGAGAAGGTGCCCGCCTGACCACTGCGGGTCGCGCCGCAGGCGCGCGGGCAGAGCCGCGGCCTCGTCAGTGCAGGGCGTTGGCGATGAGTTCCGCGACCGCGTCGGGGTCGATGTGGTGGCCGGTGAGCAGGCAGATGCTCTCCTGGTACAGCAGGACCGCGGCGAAGGTCGCGGCGGCGGCCTCCAGGCGGGCGGCGTCGCCGCGCGCGCCCGGCAGGGCGAGCTCCAGTGCGAACCTGGCCCGCCGGATGATCTCGGCGTTGAGACGGCCCAGGCGCTCCCGTACGGACAGGTGAGTGTCGGCCTCCCGGAACAGGATGCGCCGCATCGCGGGGGAGGCGCGCAACGGCAGCCTGCGGGCCAGCCGCGACAGCGCGCCGGCGGCGTCGCCGGGAACCGCCTCGACCTCCTCCTCGATCACCACGGTGCGCTCGTTCACCAGCGCGATCAGCACGTCGATCTTGCGGGGGAAATAGTGGAAGAGCAGGCCCTTCGGCACTCCGGCGCGCTCGGCGATGCGCGCGGTCGGCGTGGCCTCGTAGCCGCCTCCGGCGAAAAGTTCCTCGGCGGCGTCGAGGATGCGGGTGCGGGCGTCGCCGTCGGGCGGCTGCCGCTTTCTTCTCCGCGAGCGCGAGCGCGACCACGCCTTGGCGGTCTGGAGAGGGCTGTCCACGGATCGAACCATAACCACAGCGGGTGCCCCAACACCATGACGTGAGAGACAGGGCAGGCATACGCCCGGCCGCGGGCCTCCCGGAAACGGGTGGCGGATCGCTCCCGGAAGCGGGTGGCACAACGGTTCCGGAAGCGGGTGGCGCAACGCCCGCGGCCGGGCGCATGGGGGTGCCGGCTCCCCGGCGACGGCGGGTGACACCGCCGGGGGCCGGCGCTCGGGCGGGGAGCCCGTATCCCGGCGGTGGGTGGCACCGCCGGGGTGTGCGTGAGCCCGCGTCAGTGGCTCGTGGCCTTCTCGGCGCCGAGACCGGTGAGCGAGCGGACCTCGATCTCGGCGTACTTCGACGCGTTGTACTCCTTGCTGAGGACCGTGCCGAGGTAGCCGCACAGGAAGCCGATCGGGATCGAGAAGATGCCCGGGTTCGACAGCGGGATCAGGTGGAAGTCGGCGTCGGGGAACATCGCCGTCGGCGCGCCGGAGACGACCGGCGAGAAGACCACCAGCACCACGGCGGAGATCAGTCCGCCGTAGATGGCCGAGACCGCGCCCGCCGTGTTGAACCGCTTCCAGAACAGGCTGTAGAGGATCGCCGGCAGGTTGCCCGACGCGGCGACCGCGAAGGCCAGCGACACGAGGAAGGCCACGTTGAGCGACTGGGCGAAGATGCTCAGCGTGATCGCGATGGCGCCGATCACGAACGCGGCGATCCGGGCCACCACGACCTCCTGGCGCTCGGTGGCGCCGCCCCGCTTGAACACGTGGGCGTACAGGTCGTGGGCGAAGCTGGAGGAGGACGCGAGCGTGAGGCCGGCGACGACCGCGAGGATCGTGGCGAACGCGACCGCCGCGATGACGGCGAGCAGGATGGTGCCGCCGACGTCGCCGAAGATGTCCTGGCCCACCTTCTGCGCGAGCAGCGGGGCCGCGGTGTTGCCCGCCTTGTCCGCCTCGGCGATGGTCTTCGAGCCGACCAGGGCGGCGGCGCCGAAGCCGAGCACCAGCGTCAGCAGGTAGAACACGCCGATGATGCCGATGCCCCACATGACCGACTTGCGGGCGTCCCTGGCGGTCGGCACCGTGTAGAAGCGGATCAGGACGTGCGGCAGGCCGGCGGTCCCGAGCACCAGGGCCAGGCCGAGGCTGATCAGGTCGATCTTGCCCCAGGTGCCCTGGGCCTCGGTGCCGTACTTGAGGCCCGCGTTGAGGAACGCGTCGCCCTTGCCGCTCTGGGCGGCGGCGTCGCCGAGCAGCCCGGACAGGTTGAAGCCGAACTTGCCGAGCACGAGCAGGGTGACCAGCGCGGCGCCGACCATCAGCATGACGGCCTTGACGATCTGCACCCAGGTGGTGCCCTTCATGCCGCCGAACACCACGTAGATGATCATCAGCAGGCCGACCGCGATGATCGTCCAGATCTTGCCGGCCTCGGAGTGGACGCCGAGCAGCAGGCCGACGAGGGCGCCCGCGCCGACCATCTGCGCGAGCAGGTAGAAGATGCTGACGACGATCGTGGACACGCCGGCGGCGGTACGGACCGGGCGCGGCGACATCCGGAACGCCAGCACGTCGGCCATCGTGTACTTGCCGGAGTTGCGCATCAGCTCGGCGACGAGCAGCAGCGCCACCAGCCAGGCGACGAGGAAGCCGATGGAGTAGAGGAAGCCGTCATAGCCCGACAGCGCGATGATGCCGGCGATGCCGAGGAACGACGCGGCCGACATGTAGTCGCCGCCGATCGCCAGGCCGTTCTGCAGGCCGCTGAACGAACGGCCGCCGGCGTAGAAGTCGGACGCGCTCCGGGTGTTGCGGCTCGCCCAGAACGTGATCGCCAGCGTGACGGCGACGAAGATCAGGAACAGGATCGTGGACAGCGCTTCGTGGCTCACTTGGCGCCCTCCCCGACCTCGTCGCGCTTCTCGGCCCCGGCGCGCAGCTCGTCGGCGATCGGGTCGAGCTTGGCCTCGGCGTGCCGCGAGTACGCCCAGGCGATCAGGAACGTCGAGACGAACTGCAGCACACCGAAGACGAGGGCGACGTTGATGTTGCCGAACAGCTTGGTGCCCATGAAGCCACGGGCGAATCCCGACAGCACCACGTAGAGCAGGTACCACACCAGGAAGGCGATGGTCATGGGGAAGGCCCAGGACCGGTAGCGGCGGCGCAGCTCCTGGAACTGCTCACCCGCCTGTATACGCTCGTATACCGATGGATCGTGCTGGACGGTCACAAGATCTCCTTCGGCAAGTGATCTGAATCACTTCAACGTAGGAGCGGGGCGCGCCCGCCGACGAGACCCGGTGACCGCCATGTCGCCCAGCCGTACCGCCCGGTCGTTCACATGGCGCGTCCGCGCGACGAATGGTCGGTTGCACGCGCCGAACGGTCAAACGGCCGCGTTACATGAAACACCGGGCAGGCGGCGAACCCGGGAGCGCGGCTGCGCAGGCGACGGGGAGCGCGGTCACATGAAGCGCGGGCGCCAGTCGCCGCGGTCGACGTTCAGCGTCTCCGGCGTGTGCAGGCGGACCATCGTACGCGCCACGCCGGGCGGCACCCGCGACGGGGTCAGCAGCGACACCACCACCATGACCGTGAAGGACACCGGCACCGTCCAGGCCGCCGGCTGCGCCAGCAGCGACCCCGCCCAGCCGGTGTGCGGGCCGCCGATGATCGTGATCGCGACCGCCGCGCAGGCCAGACCTCCCCCGGTCAGCAGCCCGGCCATCGCCCCGGCCGTCGTGAGCCTGCGCCACCAGATGCCGAGCACGAGCAGCGGGCAGAACGACGACGCGGCCACGGCGAAGGCCAGCCCCACCACGGTCGCCACCGGCAGCGACCGAGACGTGCCCGCCAGCACGAGCGGCACGAGCACCGCGAGCACGGTCGCGATGCGGAACGAGCGGACCCCGCCGCGCAGGATGTCCTGCGCGATCACCCCGGCGACCGACACCGTCAGGCCCGACGAGGTCGACAGGAACGCCGCGAACGCCCCGGCGGTCACCAGCGCGGTAAGGAACTCGCCCACCGGCCCGCCGACCAGCCGTCCCGGCAGCGCGATGACCACGGTGTCGCTTTCCGGCATGCCGTAGATGTGGCCGAGGTAGCCGTACACGGCGGGCATCAGGTAGAAGGCGCCGAGCAGCGTCAGCACGACGAGCGTGGTGCGGCGGGCGGCCCGGCCGTCGGGATTGGTGTAGAAGCGGACGAGCACGTGCGGCAGCCCCATCGTCCCGAGGAACGTCGCCACGATCAGCGAGTACGTCTCGTAGACCGGATGGTCCTCGCCGTGCAGCGGCAGCGCCCACTCGTCCCCGGGGGCGAGCCCCGGCGCTCCGTCGGACCACCAGGCCACCAGCATGAACGCCAGCGGCACCGCCAGGGCGGTCATCTTCAGCCAGTACTGGAACGCCTGGACGAACGTGATCGACCGCATGCCGCCGGACAGCACGTTGATCGCCACCACCCCCGCCACCAGCAGGCTGCCCACCCACGGCGGCGCCCCGGTGACCGTACGGAAGACCAGCCCGGCGCTCTGGAACTGCGGCATGAGGTACAGCCAGCCGATCAGCACGACGAGCACGCTCGACAGCCGCCGCACCGTCATCGACTCCAGCCGCGCCTCGGCGAAGTCGGGCAGGGTGTAGGCCCCGGACCGCCGCAGCGGCGCCGACACCAGCACGAGCAGCACGAGGTAACCGCCGGTCCAGCCGACCGGCAGCCACAGCATGTCCGCGCCGTAGGTGAGGATCAGCCCGGCGATGCCGAGGAAGGACGCGGCCGACAGATACTCGCCGCCGATGGCCGAGGCGTTCCACAGGGGTGAGACCGTGCGGGAGGCGACGTAGAAGTCCGACGTGGTGCGGGACATCCGGATGCCGAACGCGCCGATGAGGATGGTCGCCAGCATCACGAGGACAACCGCGGCGATCTGGCCCATCAGCGCGTCGTCCTCATCGGCACACCGCCGTCATCCGCCATCGGGACCACCTCTCCGTTCGCGGTTCTCCTCAGGGTTCCGTCTTCATCGGCGCCTCCATGAGGTCGGCGAAGTCGCGCTCGTTCCGCTCGGCCTGCCGTACGTAGAGCCAGGCGCCCCCGACGAGGGCCGGGTAGATCAGCCCCGCGAGCACGACCCACGGCAGCGGCAGCCCGAGCAGCTCGGCCTCGCGCAGCTCCGGGACCAGCAGGAACAGCAGTGGCAGGCCGCCCACGACGCAGGCCAGCAGGCTGCACACGAACAACGCCAGACGGAACTGGGTCCGCACCAGGGAGCGCATGTAGACCTCGCCCAGGCGGGTCTGCTCGTCGATCTCCCGGGTGAGCGGGTGCCGCGGTCTGCGGGCCGCCGCCGTACGCGGGCTGGTCACCGTCACCCGCTTCGGTCTGCCGGTCACGACGCGCCCTCCGCCACGGTCATTCGTACGGCCGCCGGCGCCGTCATCGGGCCTGGCCCTTGCGCGCCCGGCGGACGAGCAGGTCGCGCAGCTCCCGGGTGTGGCGGCGGCTCACCGGGATCTCGGTGTCCCCCACCCGCACCACGCACTTGCCCGAGTCGATGTGCAGCTCGTCGATGTGCTTGACCGCGACGAGGTGACTGCGGTGCACCCGCAGGAACCCGGCCGACGCCCAGCGTTCCTCCAGCGTGGCCAGCGGGATGCGGACCAGGTGGCTGCCGGTCGCCGTGTGCAGCCTCGCGTAGTCGCCCTGCGCTTCGACGTAGCGCACATCCGTGCTGGCGACGAACCGGGTGACGCCGCCCAGCTCGACCGGGATCGTGTCGACCTGCGGCCCCTCCCCCGGCTCGCCGCGGCTGCCGCACACCCGGCGGATCGCCTCGGCCAGCCGCTCCGGCCGTACGGGCTTGAGCAGGTAGTCCTCGGCCTTCAGCTCGAAGGCGTCCACGGCGTGGTCCTCGTACGCCGTCACGAAGACGATCTTCGGCGGGCGGGTGAACTGGGTCAGCAGCCGGCCCAGCACCACGCCGTCCAAGCCGCGCATGCGGATGTCGAGGAAGACCGCGTCCACCGGCTTGCCGTCCGCGATGGCGCGGTCGAGCAGCCGGAGCGCCGCGGCCCCGTCGCGGGCGGTGAGCACGTCGCCGATACGGGGGTCGGCGCGTAACAGGTAGGCGAGGTCCTCCAGCGCGGGCTGCTCGTCGTCCACTGCCAGAACCCGCAGACCGCTCACGATCACCCCTTTCACCGACCGGTCCCCTAGAGAGTGATGACCGAAACGTGTGGAAGTCAACGCCTCCCCATCACGACCGCATCACGTCTGGGGCTCGCGGCGGTGCCCGGGGATCAGCCGGTACGGCGGCGCAGCAACGCCCCGGGATCGAGCGTCACCCGGAACGGCTCATCAATCGTCACCGGCTCGCCCATCCGCACCGTGTGACGCTCGCGATACTCCCCCGCGACGAGCTCGAAGACGATGAGGCGCGGCTCCGGCTGATCGAGGCGGACCACCCAGTAATACGGGATGCCGATGCTCGCGTAGACCTGCCGCTTGGTGATCATGTCGCGGGTGATCGCGTCCTTGCCCGTGATCTCCGTGACGATCAGAATGTCGTGCCCCTTGAGCACGTCGTAACCACCCTCGGCCAGCTTGCCCGGCACGGTGACGAGATCGGGACTGCGGTAGCCGGGCAGCGGGCCGGGGACGTCGACGTCGACCGGGCCGATGGTGATCAGATCCAGTCCGGCGTCCTCGGCCGCGTCATCCAGCAGGCGCATGAGCCGGTTGGCGACGTACTGGTGCTCGGGTGCGGGGGAGTTCACGACCAGGAGGTTCCCGTCCTCGATCTCGTACCGGAATCCTTCCGGCAGGTCGCGCGTATCGTCCCGGGTCCACGGGTACTCGGTCCCGTGCTGGTCGAACTCGATCGTCACGCTCATCAGCTTAGAACCTCCGGGAAATGGGCGGCCTGACCAGCACAAACACTAATAGTAATCAGAATGACACGTACAGCTTTTCGAATGGTCGGGACACCAGGGGGACGATCCCCGGGTCAGGTCCGGACGCCGGGGTGATATTTGGGGACCCGGATGGTGACCTTGGTGCCGGCGCCCTCCCCGGTCTCCACCACGAGGCCGTACTCGTCGCCGTAGACCTGGCGCAGCCGCTCGTCCACGTTGGCGACGCCGATGCCGCCCGCGCCCGAGCGATCCTCCCCGGCGAGGACCCGGCGCAGCCTGTCGGGGTCCATGCCGACGCCGTCGTCCTCCACCGTGATCACGCACTCCGCGCCCGCGTCCTCGGCGATTATCGTGATGCGGCCCACGCCCGGCTTGGCCTCCAGGCCGTGCCGTACGGCGTTCTCCACCAGCGGCTGCAGGCACAGGAACGGCACGGCCACGGGCAGCACCTCCGGCGCGATGCGCAGCGTGACCTGGAGCTGGTCGCCGAACCTGGCCCGCTCCAGGGTGAGGTAGCGGTCGATCGAGCGCAGCTCCTCGGCCAGGGTCGTGAAGTCGCCGTGCCGCCGGAAGGAGTAACGGGTGAAGTCGGCGAACTCCAGCAGCAGTTCCCTGGCCCGCTCGGGGTCGGTGCGGACGAACGACGCGATGGTGGTCAGCGAGTTGTAGATGAAATGGGGCGAGATCTGCGCGCGCAGCGCCCGGACCTCCGCCTCCATCAGCATCGTCCGGGACCGGTCGAGCTCGGCCAGCTCGAGCTGGGAGTCCACCCACCGCGCGACCTCCTGCGCCGCCCGCACCAGCCCGGCCGAGGCGTGGTCGCCGTACGCCGCGAGCGAGCCGACGACCCGGTCGTCGGTGGTGAGCGGGACCACCACGGCGTGCCTGATCGGGCACTCGGGCCGCGCGCAGTCGAGCGCGAGCACCTGGGTGCGGCCGTCCTTCAGCGTCTCCGCCGCGTGCTCGAACGCCTCCGCCGCGTGATGGTCGCCCGCGCCGTCGTAGACGAGCAGCTCCTCGCCGTTGGTGATGGCGATGGCCGGCGAGCCGAGCAGCTCGCGCAGGTGCCGCGACGCCTTGAGCGCCCCGGCCTTGGTGAGCCCGGCGCGCAGCGGCGGCGCGGCCAGCGACGCGGTGTGCAGCGTCTCGAAGGTCGCCCGCTCGGCGGGGCTGCTGCCGAGGTCGCGCCGGCCGCGCAGCACCCGCCACAGCACGACGGCCGGCACGGCGACGAGGACGGCGACGACGAGCGCGGTGACGACCGGTTCCACGCCGCCGCAGCCTACCCCGCCGTCCGGACGGCGGACGCCGCTCGCCACTCCCCTGTGGAAATCGCCGCCGTCCACGGCGAACGCGCTCCACGCCGGCGCCCGGCGTTTCCCGTTACCGCGCGGGCGTGTCGCGGACGAAGGCGGCGATGACCTCGCCCAGCTCGCGGCCCGCGTCCTCCTGCAGGAAGTGGCCGGCGTTCGCGATCACGGGGTGGTCGAGCCCGGCCGCCCCGCGCATTCTCTTTTTGAGAATCGGGGCCATCCCGCCGGTGATGGGGTCGCTGTCGGAGAACGCGACGAGGAACGGCAGGTCGAGGGTGACGAGGGTCTGCCAGGCGGCCCGGTTGGCGGGGGCGGCCGGGTCGCCGGGGGTGATCGGCACCAGGCCCGGCATCGCCCGCGGCCCCGCCTTGAACTCCTCGGAGGGGAACGGCGCGTCGTAGGCCCGCCGTACGGGCTCGGGCAGCCGCGTGACGCAGCCGGACTGGACGAACCGGGCGATGTCGAGCACGGGCGCCTTCTCGACGGCCGCCCGGAAGCGGTGCCACACCTCGGGCATGGGGATGTCACCGGTCGGCAGGCCGGTGTTGGCGGCGACGACCCGGGCGAACCGGTCCGGGTGCTCGGCGACGAGCCGCAGCCCGATCAGCCCGCCCCAGTCCTGGCCGACCAGCGTCACCCCGCGTAGGCCGAGCGCGTCGAAGGCGAACGACCGCACCCACTCCACATGCCGGGCGTACGTATGGTCGTCCGGACGGGACGGTTTGTCCGACCGGCCGAAGCCGATGAGGTCGGGGGCGACGGCCCGGCAGCCCGCCTCGGCCAGCACGGCCATCACGTGCCGGTAGAGGAACGACCAGCTCGGCTCGCCGTGCAGCAGCAGCACCGGCGGGCCGTCCACCGGGCCCGCCTCGACGTACGCCATCCGGGCGCCGCCGGTCACCTCGGCGTAGCGGGGTTCGTAGGGGAAGCCGGGCAGATCGGTGAAGCGCTCGTCGGGGGTGCGCAGGAACTCCATACATTCGTCCTTTACGACGTGGATTCGCGGAACGGGGACAAAGCCAGGCCGCGCCGAGGTTCACGGACCGGCGTGCGAGGCGTGCCGCAGTGCCGTCTCATCGGGACCCGGCGGAGGGAGGCGCGTCCAGCGCGGCCCGGATGCGGGCGGCGTAGTCCTCGATCTCGGCGTCCCCGTCGTACTTCACCCTGGGCCAGAAGAAGCCGCGCAGGCCGTCCTTGCGGTTGCGCGGCACGACGTGGACGTGCAGGTGGGGCACGCTCTGGCTGATCCGGTTGTTCATCGCGACGAACGTGCCGGCCGCGCCGGTGCCGGCCTCGACCGCCCGCGCGACGGCCTGGACCCGGGCGAAGAACGGCCCGACCTCCTCCCCCGGCAGGTCCGGCAGGGTCTCGACGTGCGCGCGCGGGACGACGAGCACGTGCCCCTTGAACACGGGGCGGGCGTCGAGGAAGGCCGCCGCGACGTCGTCGTCCAGCACCATGTGGGCCGGCCGCCGGCCGGCCGCGATCTCACAGAACACGCAGCCGTCCACGGTCACCAGCCGAGCGTGGCGTCGCCCTCGATGAGGGCCTTGGCGATGATCAGCCGCTGTACGTCGTTGGTGCCCTCCCCGATCGCCATCAGCGGCGCGTCCCGGTAGAGGCGCTCGATCACGAACTCCTGCGAGTAGCCGTACGCGCCGTGGATCCGCATCGCCTCCATCGTCGCCCGCAGGGCCACCTCCGAGGCGAAGTACTTCGCCATCGCGGCCTCGCTGCGCACCGGCCCGGCCTCCGACCGCACCGCGGCCCAGTACGTCATGAGCCTGGCCGCCTGGATCTCGGTCGCCATGTCGGCCAGCTTGAGCTGGATCGCCTGGAAGCCGGCGATCGGCTGTCCGAACGCGTGCCGTTCGCGGGCGTAGCCCAGGGCCGCGTCGTAGGCGCACTGGGCGACGCCGACGGCGCGGGCGGCGATGTTGATGCGGCCGAGTTCGAGCGCGGACAGCACCTGCTGCATGCCGCGTCCTTCGACGCCGCCGAGCAGCCGGGACGCCGGCACGCGCACGCCGTCGAGGACGACCTCGCAGGTCTCCGTCCCCTTGTAGCCCAGCTTGGGCAGGTCGCGGCCGATGGTCAGGCCCTCGCTGCCGGCGTCCACGAGCAGCACCGACATCCCGCGATGGGCGGGCGTCTCGATCGAGGTCTTCACCAGGACGGGCAGCGGGTCGGCGTGCCGGGCGTTGGTGATCCACGTCTTGGTCCCGGTGACGACGTAGTGGTCGCCGTCGCGCACCGCCCGGGTGGCGATGCCCTGCAGGTCGGTGCCCGCGCCCGGCTCGGTCAGCGCGATCCCGGTACGGCGGGCCCCGGTGGCCAGGTCGGGCAGGTAGTGGCGGCGCTGCTCCTCGGTGCCGTACCTGGCGATCATCCACGCGGACAGGGAGTGGGAGCCGAGGATCCCCGCCACGCCCATCCAGCCCCGGGCGATCTCCTCGAAGACGAGGGCGAACGACACCCGGTCGAGGTCGAGCCCGCCGTACCGCTCCGGGATGGTCATGCCGAACAGGCCGAGCTGCGCGAACCGCCGGACGATCTCCTCCGGGTAGCGGCCGGTGCGCTCCCACTCCGGCGCGACGGGGATGATCTCCTTGTCCACGAACTCCCGCAGGGTCTGCCGGAAGAGGCGCTGCTCCTCGTTCAGCTCGAAGTCCACTACGCCTCCATCGGGCCGGTCTTCGCGCGCGGGAAGTACCCCTTGTCATGGGGTGCGTCACGCTTGTAGACCATCACCGTGCGCCGCCAGGACATCACCTCGTCCCCGTCCTGGTTCAGGCCGCGCGTGCGGCAGGTGACGATCCCGGCGTACGGCCGGGACTTCGACTCGCGCTTGCCGAGCACGATCGACTCGGCGTAGAGCGTGTCGCCCACGAAGACCGGATGAGTCAGCCGGATCTCGTCCCAGCCGAGGTTCATCACGGCCGTCTGGCTGATGTCGATGACCGACAGCCCGAGCACGATCGCCACCGAGAGCCCCGAGTTCACGATGATCTTCCCGACCGGGGCCCCGGCGGCGAAGTGCGCGTTGAAGTGGTTCTGGTTGGTGTTCATCGTCAGCAACGTGAACCAGGTGTTGTCGGCCTCGCTGATGGTCCGGCCGAGCGGGTGCTGGTAAACGTCGCCGACCACGAAGTCCTCGTAATAGCGCCCGAGGCGGGCTTCATGGACCGTCACACCAGAATACTATTCTGGATGGCCTCCGGCCGGAGCCCGCCTCGCCGCGAGGATCAGCCCTGCGCCTCCAGGGCGGCGGCCCGCTCACTGGCCTGGCGGACCCTTTCGATCTGCTCCTTGGTGACCTTCAGGGAACCGAACTGTTTCACCGCCTGGTAGTAGGTCCAGGCGAGGCCGTCGCAGGTGCTCTTGGCGACGCCGGAATAACCGGCGCACACCTGCCGCATGTCGAAGTAGAACGCGTCGTCCACATGGGCCTTGTTCGCGGAGAACAGGTTCACCGCCTTGTAGTTGCGGTAGCCGAAGTCGTGCCGCCGGCAGGGCATCCTGAAGTCGAAACCGAGCGGCTGATCGGGGCTGCTCGAACACAAATCCGTCGACCAGTCGAAACCGTAGTCCGCCCAGGCCTGCTGGTTCTGCCAGGCGGCGAGCCAGCTTGCCGCACTGGCGGCCGTGGGCTGGGTGAACGAGGACAGCACCGCGACCTTCTGCTCGAGTGTCACCGCGTGGGCGGGCAGCGGCACCGCGAGCAACGCGGCGAAGGAGAGGGTGGCGGTTGCGAGGGCGCGTCTGACCATGGGGCTCTGCCTTCAAGTCCGGGGGTGCTCTCACAGCAGGGGGCCTGCCCCGCCTACGATGAGCCCGTTGCTCCGGCTCTTCCGGCACGAATCCGCATCAAAATTGCCGTCTATTTATATGGACAATCGCCCTTTACTTTCTTGACTCCATTGCGGAAGCACCGCCCGACGAGAAAGGCCCGGCGACGTGGCCGGGCCTTTCTCTCTGTGTGTGTCTGCCGGGTCTGTTCCGGCCCGAGTGCGTCCAGGGTGCGTCCTCCTCCGTCTTCTGCCGGCGTCTGCGTCCGCCCGGGGGCGCGCCGCTTCCCGCGGCGCCGTCCAGGCCGTACGCTCACCCGCGGCGGTCAAGCGCGGCGCGGGGGCCTTCCCCGCGGTCCCTGCTCGTCTCGGGGCCGGTCATCGGCGGGTGAACCCCTTCATGAGCGTGCGGCGCGGCTGCGAGAACATCCGGCGGCCGCCGAACATCGTCCTCCCGCCGAACATCCCGCCCCGGCCGAACATGCCGCGCATGCGGGTGCCGCCGAACACGCTCTTGCGGCCGAACATGCCCGTCCCGCCGAACATCGTCCTCCGGCCGAACATCGTCCTCCGGCCGAACATCGTCTTGCCGCCGAACATCGTCCTCCCGCCGAACGCGCCCTTGCGGCCGGACGGGCCGGCGCCGCCGAACCGGCTCTTGGCGCCGAACATACGGGACCCGCCGGAAGGCTTGCCCATCCCGCCCGGGGCGCCGGACAATCCCCGGCCCATGCGGGCCCCGCCGGTGCCCCGCATCGCCGGCATGCGCACCTTGCCGGACATACCGGATTTGCCCGACTTCTGGAACAGCCCGTACGTGCCGGGTCGCGTCGTACGGCCCCGGCTCCGGGTGATCCGGCGCAGCAACAGCAGCGCGGTGCCCGCGGCTCCGGCGGCGGCGATCAGGCCGGGACGGCGCCTGGCCTGCTCACCCACCCTGCCGGCGGCGCCGCGCAGCGGCTCCGGCGTGGCCTCGCGCACCCGCCCGGTGACGCCGGCCACCTTGGCGCGGGGGGGCGCCGGCGGGGGGGGGGGGGCGTGGCCCCCCCCCCCCCGGGCCGCCGGCGGGGGGGGCC
>JADGHC010000123.1 GCA_019689655.1 Microbispora sp. | reverse complement strand
CAGCGACTGGGACGTCGCCCTCTACTACCGCGGCGACTTCGATCCGGACCATCTGCGCGCCGTCGGCTGGCCGGGAGAGGTCAGCGAGGTCGGCGGCTGGGGCGGCGGTGTGTTCAACGGCGGCGCCTGGCTCACGATCGAGGGCCGGCGGGTGGACGTGCACTACCGCGACCTCGACGTGGTCGAGCACGAACTCGCCGAGGCATCACAGGGCCGGTTCCACTGGGAGCCGCTGATGTTCCACCTCGCGGGCATCCCCAGCTATCTGGTCGTCGCGGAGCTGGCACTCAACCGGGTGCTCCGCGGCGAGCTGCCGCGCCCCGCCTACCCCGAGCGGCTGCGCGAGACGGCCCCGCCGATGTGGCGTGGCCGGGCGGCCATGACCCTGCACTACGCGAAGGCCGCCTATGCTCCGCGGGGTCAGGTCACCGAGGTGGCGGGCGCCCTCGCCACCGCCGCCATGCAGACCGCCCACGCCGTACTCGCGGCGCGCGGCCAGTGGGTCACCAACGAGAAGCGGCTGCTGCAGCAGGCGGGTCTGCGCGGCCTGGACGCGATCGTGGCGGCGCTGCGGCCCGACCCGGCGGCCCTCACCCGCGCCGTCACCGACGGCCGAGACGATGTTCGCGACGGCCGGATGATCCGCGCGTGCGGCCCGATCGGCCGTCACGCGGTCGCGCCGGGGAGACCCTGGCCGGCGATCAGCGGTTCGAGGGTAAGGCCCTCGTATTCGCGCAGGATGGACCGCATGCGCCACTGGTCGGTGAACACCGCGAGCAGGGCCTGGTCACGGCTGCGGGTGAGCACCTCCGTGCCGCGCTGGCGCCGCAGCACCTCCGCGGAAGCGGCGTCCGTACGCATGGCGAGGGTGTACTCCAGCCGGTCGAGGACGATCTCCGCGCCGAACTCACTGGCCAGGCGGTGCTGTACGACCTCGAACTGCATGGGCCCGACCGCCGCGAGCACGGGGGCCTGGTCGCCACGCAGGTCGGAGCGGAGCACCTGAATCACGCCCTCGGCGTCGAGCTGGTCGATGCCGCGGCGGAACTGCTTGGCCTTGGCGGTGCTGCGCGACCGGGCGACGGCGAAGTGCTCGGGCGCGAAGCTCGGAATGGGCGGGAACTCCACCCGCGGTCCCTCGTAGAGGGTGTCCCCGGGCCGCAGCGCGGTGGCGTTCACCAGCCCGACCACGTCTCCCGGGTACGCCTCGTCGATGGTGGCGCGTTCCTGCCCGAAGACCGACTGCGCGTACTTGGTGGCGAACGGCCGGCCGGTGGCGGCGTGGGTGAGCACCATACCGCGCTCGAACCGGCCGGAGCAGACCCGGACGAACGCGATGCGGTCGCGGTGGGCGGGGTCCATGTTGGCCTGCACCTTGAAGACCAGGCCGGAGAACGGCGCGTCCAGCGGCCGGAACGCGCCCTCGACGTCCGGCCGGGGCGCCGGGGCGGGGGCGAGGTCGACGAGCACGTCGAGCAGCCGGGCCACGCCGAAGTTGGGCAGCGCCGCGCCGAACAGCACCGGGGTGGACTCGTGCGCCTCGAACGCCTTCTGGTCGTGCTCGGCGCCGATGGCGGCGAGCAGGTCGATCTCCTCCCCCGCGCGGGTCCAGTCGGTGCCCAGCTCGGCGGCGGCCTGCCCGGAGGTCAGCTCGGTCTCCATCGCTTTGGTGGCGCCGCCGGGGGTGCGGGTGTAACGGACGACGCGGCAGGCGAGCCGGTCGACCACCCCGTGGAAGTTCCCGGCCGCGCCGATCGGCCAGGTGACCGGCGTGGGACGCAGGCCGGTACGCTCCTCGATCTCGTCGAGCAGCGCAAGAGGTTCGCGGCCGGGCCGGTCCCACTTGTTCACGAACGTGATGACCGGGATCCGGCGGTGGCGGCAGACCTCGAACAGCTTCATGGTCTGCGGCTCCATGCCCTTGGCCGCGTCGAGCAGCATCACCGCGCAGTCGACGGCGGCCAGCACCCGGTAGGTGTCCTCGGAGAAGTCGGCGTGGCCGGGGGTGTCGACCAGGTTGAACACGTGGCCGCGGTAGTCGAAGCGCAGCGCGGCCGAGGTGATGGAGATTCCCCGGGCCCGCTCCATCTCCATCCAGTCGGAGGTCACGCCGCGCCGCCCGGCTTTGCCGTGCACGGCTCCCGCTTGCGTGATCGCCGAGGCGTGCAGGGCGAGCGCCTCGGTCATCGTGGACTTGCCGGCGTCCGGGTGGCTGATCACCGCGAACGTGCGGCGGCGTGCCGCCTCATCCATGACGGCGCTCATCGCCGGGCTCCTCTTCCGGCGCGGCGAGGGAGGGTCGTCGTGGTGTGGTCGCGCGTACAGGCCATCCGGGCTCCCAAACAGCGGTGGACGGTTGAGGTTACCGCGCCGGGCGCCGCCTGCCGGAATCGGCGGCGCCCCGGCCCGCGGACCAGGTATCCCGGAAAAGCCGGCACCGCCCCAAGTCCCCGCCATGGCCCGGTACGGCGCGGGCGATCACAGCACCCGGATCGAGGAGATGAGGCGGTTTACGTCCGGCAGGTAGTCGTACGCGGGGTCGGGCATCTCGACGTAGAGGTAGGCGGGCCGTTCCTTCCCGGTGTCGATCAGGACCAGGGTCTGCAGCTCGCTGCGGATCGTGGTGTCCGCCTTCGCGCCCATCCGGGTCTGCCGGACGAGCACCCATGCTTCGTGACCGTCCACGGTGAGCGGCTGCGAGACCACGTCGACATAGATGCTGTCGGGCGAGTAGATCAAGGTGAAGGTCTCCATCTGGGCCATCGCCGCCTGGAAGAGCCTGCGCTCGCCCCGGTAGCGCTCCAGCAGCTCCGGGCTCAGCCGGTCGGAGCCGTACACGGCGAACCAGCCCCGCTCGGGCCGGGACTCCACCCACAGGCTGAGCGTGCGGCCGTCGAAGCCCGGCTGCTGCTCCCGGCTCGGTGAGCCCCATCCGCCGCCCAGCCGGGCGTAGGACAGGCCCGCCGCGCGGTCGGTGAGCCGGCCGATCACCGGGGACGACTTGCCCGGGTACCGTGGCAGCTTCATGATCTTGTCGCTCTGCGCGAACTCCATCGCGGGCCCCCGCGGCGCCGAGCGGTAGGTCGACCGGTCGCCGGGCGTCGCGCTGCACGCCGCGACGTGGTTGACGTTCACGGAGACGATTTCGTCCTCGATCTGCATCTCGCAGCGGACGAGGATGCCGCCCACACCGGTGGCGATCACGGACACCGGCCGGCCGGGATGGACGTCGAGTTCCCGGCGGAACGGCAGGGCGGCGTCCTTCAGCTCCTCGCGGCGGCCGCCGGGCAGTTCCAGGGCCACGTCGGCGCGTCCGCCGCCGTCGATCAGGTAGCTCACGGTGACCGGGGCCGCGGCGCCGCCCGCCGAGCCGGCGGCGAACACGGCGCCGTAGCAGAGCAGGATGGCGACGCCCAGGCCGCCCACCCAGCGGGGCACGGCGGCGCGCATCCGGTGGCCCTCACGCGAGTACGGCATCAGCTCGCCTCCGCCAGGTCGCCGGCCGGATGCCGCGGGGCCAGGGCCAGCCCCGCGTCGCGTGCCCGTCGCACGCTGACCCGCAGCACCTCCTCCACCCTGCGCGCCTCCTCCGTCAGCCCGGCGATCTGGGCGACGGCGAGCTCGTCCCTGACGGTGCGGGCGAGCAGCTCCCGGTAGGCCGCGCTGCGTGCCGACAGCCGGCGCGCCGTCTCCCACTGCCGCAGCGCCTTGTCCGCGGCCGCGGCCTGCGCGGCGTAGTCCTCCAGCGCGGCGACGCGCCTGGTCACCGCCTCGGTCGCCAGGTCGAGGGCCTGCGCCTGCGCGCCGAGCAGGCCGGCGATCCGATGATCTTCCGGGTGCGGCACGGCCTCGTGCTCGGCCCGCAGCGCCTCGATGTGGGCGAGCGTGGACGCGATCTCCCAGAGCTGGGCGGGCAACGTGACCGCGTTGCGGACGTCGTCGAGCAGCCCGGCGCGGTTCACCTCCGAGCCGAGCACCGCCTCGACCGCTTCGCGTGCCCGTTCCAGGAGCCCGGCCGCCGCCTCGCCGAGGTCCTGCGGGCGTACGTACCGCCCGTGCAGGGTCCGGGCGAGCCGCCCGGCGGGCCCCTCACCGCATCGCCACAGCAGCACGCAGAAGACGACCGGCATGGCGCACCCGCACAGCAGCAGGAACGCGCCCATCCCCGGCCCCCACGCGATCGACACGGCGGCCAGCCCCACGAGCACGGCCTGCGCGGCCAGGCCCGCCCACCTGGCCGCACCGCCGTAGAACCCGCCCATCAGGGCGGGCAGGAGCGTCCACACCGGCGCATGCGACAGGCAGAGCCAGGCGTCGTGAACGGTGCGCCCGCCGAAGCGCGGCCTTCGCGGCGGCGCGCCGGGTGCAAGCAGCGCGCCCGGGTCGCGCAGCAGGACCATGCGCGCACGCTCGGGCACCTCGGGATCGATGACCGGTTCCCCCATGTGCCGATCCTCCGTCACACCGGAACGGACTTCACGATCGGCTCCCGGCCCCGTGCGTCCCCGGGTGGCCCGATCTGGACGGGAAGACGGGAAAAGAAGATTTTCACTCCCCCCGCTTTCACTTTATAGCAGATTCGCGCGCCTCATGAGGATCAAAAAAATGCTCCATACTTGCCCGTCATCGCAGGACACGACGGACGACGGAGGACCCGGATTTGGCTTACGTGCTGGATTTCGAGCAGATCGACTCGGCGAATATCGCGGACGTCGGCGGAAAGGGCGTGCACCTCGCCGAGCTGTCGCGCATCGACGGCGTCCATGTGCCGGACGGCTTCTGCGTCACGACCGACGCGTTCCGGCGGGTCGTGGCCGAGACGCCGTCCATCGACGCCCGGCTTGACCGGTTGTCGCGCGTGGAACCGGACGACCACGCGGCGATCCGTACCCTGAGCGCGGACATCCGCCAGGTCATCGAGAATGTCCCGATGCCCGGCGACGTCGCGGCGGCGATCGGCGAATCGCTCGCCCGGCACGGGGAGCATGCCTCCTACGCGGTGCGCTCCAGCGCGACGGCCGAGGACCTGCCGGCCGCGTCCTTCGCCGGCCAGCAGGACTCGTACCTGAACATCGCGGGCCTGGCGGAGATCCTCCGGCACGTCCGGCGATGCTGGGCCTCGCTGTTCACCGAGCGGGCGGTGGCCTACCGCCGCCGCAACGGCTTCGACCACCGGAAGGTGCGGATGGCCGTGGTGGTCCAGCGGATGGTGTTCCCCGACGCGGCCGGGGTCTTGTTCACCGCCGACCCCGTGACCTCCAACCGGAAGATCGCCACGGTGGAGGCGGGCTGGGGGCTCGGCGAGGCGCTCGTCTCCGGCCTGGTCTCCGGCGACGTCTACACCGTGCGCGACGATCAGGTCGTCACCAGGGCGATCGCCGCGAAGTCGCGGTCGGTCCAGGCGTCGCCGGACGGCGGCACCCGGGACGCGCCGGTCGAGCCGGGGCGGCAGACCCGGCCGGCCCTGACGGACGCGCAGGTCGTACGCCTGGTGCGCCTGGGCCGGCGGATCGAGGCGCACTTCGGCCGGCCTCAGGACATCGAGTGGTGCCTGACCGGCGACGAATTCCACATCGTCCAGAGCCGGCCCATCACCACCCTGTTCCCCATCCCCGCGAGCGACGACCGGGACAACCACGTCTACGTCTCCGTCGGCCATCAGCAGATGATGACCGACGCGATCAAGCCGCTGGGGCTGTCCCTGTGGCAGATGACGACCCCGCGGCCGATGCACGAGGCGGGCGGACGGCTGTTCGTCGACGTGGCCCCCTTGCTGGCGTCGGCCGCGGGCCGCGCGCAGCTCCTCGGAACCCTGGGGAAGTCCGACCCGTTGATCCGCGACGCGCTGCAGGCCATCCTCGATCGCGGCGATTTCATCCGCCCGCTGCCGGAGGGCGATTCCGGCGCCATGCCCATCGGCGGCCCGGCCGCCACCCCCATCGAGACCGATCCGGCCATCGTCACCGAGCTGATCCGGCGCAATGAAGAGTCCGTCGCCATCCTGCGGCGCGAAATCCGGGGCCGGTCCGGGCCGGAGCTGCTCGACTTCATCCTGGCCGACATCGCGGAGCTGAAGCGCCTGCTGTTCGATCCGCGAAGCATCCAGGTGATCATGGCGGGGATGGAGGCGGCCTGGTGGCTCAACGACCATCTCGACGAGTGGCTGGGCGAGAAGAACGCGGCCGACGTGCTCACCCAGTCCGTCCCGCACAACGTCACCTCGGAGATGGGGCTGGCGCTTCTCGACGTCGCGGACGTGATCCGGCCGCACGCGGACGTCGTGGCGTTCCTGCAGCGTGTCGCGGACGAGGGCCGGGACGGCGACGGCTTCCTGGACGAGCTGACCGGCCTGCCCGGCGGGCGGGAAGCGCGCGACGCCATCCGGGGCTATCTCGACACGTACGGCATGCGCTGCACGGGCGAGATCGACATCACCAGAACCCGCTGGAGCGAGCGGCCCGTCACACTGCTGCCCGCCATCCTCGGCAACGTCAGGAACTTCGAACCGGGGGCGGCCAAGCGACGCTTCGAGCAGGGGCTCCGGGAGTCACGGGAGAAGGAGCGGGAGCTGCTGGAGCGCTTGCGCGCCCTGCCCGACGGGGAGGGGAAGGCCGCCGAGACCAAGCGGATGATCGACCGCGTCCGCACCTTCGCCGGATACCGGGAGTACCCCAAGTACGGCATGGTCAGCCGCTACTTCGTCTACAAGCAGGCGCTGCTGGAGGAAGCCGGCCGCCTCGTCCGCTCCGGCGTGCTGCACGCGCGGGACGACATCTATTTCCTCCGGTTCGAGGAGTTGCGGGACGTCGTGCGCACCGGCCACGTGGACCCCGGGCTCATCCGGGAGAGGCGGGAGGCGTTCCGGACGTACGAGGCGCTCACGCCGCCCCGGATCATCACGTCGGACGGCGAGGCGATCATCGGCGAGTACCGGCGTGACGACGTCCCGCCCGGCGCGCTGCCCGGTCTCCCGGTGTCGGCCGGGACCGTCGAGGGCCGTGCCCGCGTGGTCCTGGACATGGCGCGGGCCGAGCTCGAAGCGGGCGACATCCTGGTCACCACCTACACCGACCCGAGCTGGACCCCCTTGTTCGTCACCGCCGCCGGGCTGGTGACGGAGGTGGGCGGTCTCATGACGCACGGGGCGGTGATCGCGCGGGAGTACGGCCTGCCGGCCGTCGTCGGCGTGGAGCGGGCCACCCGGTTGATCCGGGACGGGCAGCGGATCCGCGTCCACGGGACCGACGGGTACGTCGAGATCCTCGGCTAGTTGTACTGACCACAGAGGTTGGGTACGGGGCGACACGTGCGAATGATCGTGTAAATGGGTGAGGGCCTTCGGCTTGGTGCGGATTGCGAGATCTACACGCCAGCCAGAAAGGCCCTCATGCCCCACCGTGATGCCCCGCTGACCGAACCCGGACGCCTGCGCCCGGCCCGGTGCCGACGGCTGGCCGCTGCGCAGGGCGGCCGAACGCTTCCAGGTCGCCGTCACCACCGCCCGGCGCCGGGCCGGCCGCTACCGGCAATACGGAGCAACCGGCATGGCCGGCCGCTCCTCACGCCCGGCGCACGCGTCGCGTCCCGCTCGCCGCCGGCCGGTCCGCCCGCGATCGGCGACGGCGGGCGGGCCGCCGCCGGGCCCCGCGGCCACGGAGGGGCACCCTCGCGGCCGAGGCCCTCGGGGAAGCCCGGCGCGCGTCAGACCAGGTTGTCCTCGACGGCCAGGCCGAACTCTCCCTTGCCGTACATCGCGAGGGCCCGCTCGACGTCGTTGGCCACGTGGACGCTGCCCGCGTGGGCGTCGCGCCACGCCCGCTCGATCGGGTTGCCCTTGCTCAGGGAGTTGCCCCCGGCCGTCTTGAACAGCACGTCGATCGCCTCGAGCGCCCGTTCCGTGGCACGGACCTGGTCCCGGCGCACCCGCAGCCGCAGCTCCCCCGGGATCGCCTCGCCCCTGACGGCGTGCTCGTACAGCTCCCGCATGTTGCGGTCGGTCTGCAGGATGGCCGCATCGATCTCCGACGCCGCCCGGGCGACGGCGACCTGCGCGAACTGGTCCTCGGCGAACCGGCCGCCGCCGATGCTGAGCCGCACCCGGTCGCGCATCGCGGTCACGTACGACCGGTAGCAGCCGACCGCCATCCCGACGATCGGGGCGGTGATCGCGGTGGTGAACACGCTGCCGAACGGGATGCGGTAGAGCGGGCCGGTGTTCACCTGCTGACCGGGGCCGCGCAGCTGCGCGAGCTCGTGGTTGCGGACCACCCGGTGCGCGGGCACGAAGGCGTCCTCGACGAGGATGTCGTTGCTGGCGGTGCCGCGCAGCCCGATGACGTCCCACACGTCCTCGATGACGTAGTCGGCGCGGGGCACCAGCGCGGTCATGAAGTCCACCGGCCTGCCCTGGTCGCCGATGACGAGCCCGCCGAGCAGCGCCCATGAGGCGTGCTCGCAGCCGGAGGAGAACCGCCACCGGCCGGACAGCCGGTAGCCGCCCGCGACGGGGACGAGCCGCCCGACCGGGGCGTACGACGAGGAGATCAGCGCGTCCGGGTCGCTCCCCCACACCTCGTCCTGGGCGGCCTCCTCGAACAGGGCGAGCTGCCAGGGGTGCATCCCGAGCACGGAGACGGTCCAGCCGGTGGACCCGCACACCGCGGAGATCTCCCTGATCACCTCGTAGAAGCTCACCGGATCGCTCTCCGCACCGCCGTACCGCTTGGGCTGCAGCATCCGGAAGACCCCGGCCCGGACCAGCTCGCCGATCGACTCCGCCGGGACGCGCCGGTCCTCGTCCGTGGCCCGGGCCCGTTCGCCGATTTCCGGCAGCAGCACGCGAACCCGGTCCAGGACCTCGTTGCTCATGGGGGAGTCCTCCGTATATGTCGTTGTCCGGATGCCGTCCATGATGCTGCGCGGCCCGGGCGAACGCATGCCGGGGTCGTCCCCGGCGATGCGCGGTGCCGTGTCATCCGCCGACGGCCCGGCGCGCCCGCGCGCTCTGACGGCCGCCGAAAACGCCGGCGCGATCCCCGCCGTCAGCCGGCCGCCGGGTCCTCGCCCGGGGGCGCGTCGTCCCGTCCTGCGGGCACGATGCGCTCCACCGCGTGCTCGACGAGCTCGTGCAGCCGGGCCTCGGTGAACACGTCGGGCAGCGTGAGCCGTTCCACGATCAGCCAGTTCATGGCCATATACAGCAGCTCCACCGTCGTGGCGTCCCCCGGCAGGCCGGAGTCGAGGTGATAGCGGACGTTCGCCTCGACGTCCGCCCTGATCCGCTCGGTGAGCACGGCCCGCAGGGCCGGCCTGCGGGTGGCTTCCAGGCGCAGCTCCAGCAGGGCCAGGTAGCCGGTGCGGTAGGTGCTGACCCGGTCGACCAGCTCGTGCATCAGCTCGGCGACCTTGGCCCGGCCCCTCGGCCCCCGCAGGCTCCTGGCGATGGTCGCGGCGTCCGGTTCCAGCCGCTCGTACACGCGGGCGCCGGCCTGGGTGAGCATGTCGTCCCGGGTGGCGAAGTAGTTGGACGCCGTGCCGCCCGGCACCTTCGCCTCGGAGTCCACCGCGCGGAACGTCAGGCCCCGGGCTCCCTCCCGCGCCAGCACCTCGATGGCCGCGTCGAGCAGCGCGGCCCGCCGGGCCGGATTCTGTCGCAATGGCAGTACGTGGTGTCGGCGAGCATCCCCGAGATCGCCGACCCGCAGGTGGAGCTGGTGCCCGGCGACCCGGTCGGCCTGGTGCGGAGGCTGAAGAAGGAAGAGGGAGGGGACATCTGGCTCTGCGGGGGCGGGAAGCTCGCGGGCGCGCTGCTCCCGGAGATCGACGAACTGATCGTCAAGAGCTACCCGGTCGTCGCGGGGGACGGGATCTCCGCGTTCACCGGGGCCTTCCGCCCCACCCTGTTCACCCCGGTCCGGAGCCGGTCCTTCGGCAACGGCACCGTCGTGACCTGGTACGAACGGGCGTGACCGGCCGACACGGGCAGGGCGCCCGCGTCTCCCCACGCGGAAGGCGTCCGCCTCTCCCCCTGGTCGGCGCGGCGGCACGACGGCCGCGCACGAGCAGGCGCCCGCGCCCACCCCGGCCGCGGGGGGGGGGCGGGCGCGCCGGTGTCAGCGAGCCTCGTGGCGCCGCTGGCAGGTGATGCAGTAGCGGGCCAACGGCCGGATCTTCAGCCGGCCGAACGGGATGGCCGACCCGCAGTCGGCGCACCGGCCGTAGCTGCCCTCCTCGATGCGCTCCAGTGCCTTGCGCAGCTCGGCGACCGCCCGCTCGGTGGCGGCGACGTCGGCCAGCAGGGCGAGCCTGGCGGTGTCGTCGTTGCGGCCGTCCACGGCGGCCCGCAGGTCGCGCAGCTGCGTCTCACGCCACTGAAGCTGCTCCTCCAGGTCCGCGCGCACAGCCTGCAACTGCGGCTCGCTGATGGCGGTGAACTCGTCACTGGTGGTCATCGTCTGCGTCCTTTCGTCCGTTGGCAGACATGCCGATGGCGCGGTGCTCGACCGTGGGCAGCAGGCGGGCCAGCCCTCTGACGGTCGCGTTGGCGGGATCGGCCGCGGGTGTGACCGTGATCCGCAGCTCCGCGCGGAGTTTGCGGGCCAGCTTCTGATCCCGGGCGCCACCGCCCGTGATCAGCAGGCCTTGCTGCCGGGCGAAGCCCCGCAGGGCGGCGGGAACGCGCGCGATCAGGTCGGCGACCATCGCCACGACGCGTTCCCGCGCGTACGGCGGGCAGCCGGTGCCCTCCGCCGGGTCGCCTTCTGCGATCTGCACGGCGCCCGCGTCGGCGATCTCACCGGCCCGGATGACGACGGCCTCGGCGATTCCCGCCCCCGCGTCGAGCAGCAGCCGGGGCCTCGGATCGGCGATGTCCACGCCGCAGCCGAGGGCCGCGGCCAACGGCTCCTCCACGGTCGTCACCCGGCAGCGGGCGGCGCTGCCGACCGCCGCCTGCGCGGCTCGCCGGTCCAGTGGCGAAGCCGCGACGGGCACGCCGAGCAGGACGCGTTCCAGGGGCGGGTTCCGCGCGGTCACGACGTCGTCCAGCGCCGCGCGGACCAGCCGCGCGCATCCCGCCGTGTCGGCGACCATGCCGTGCCGCACCGGCCACCGGCGGGCCGCGCCCCGGCCGTCGCACGCCGAGGGCCAATCTTTGATCACCGTGCTGCCGGACAGCAGCAGCCGGATTCGCGATGTGCCGAGATCGAGAGCCAGGGCCGCACCCCCGCCTCTCCTCCCGTCGATACCGGTCATGCCCGTCATGCCGACCGTCATGCCGTCATCCGGGTCTCGCCGGCGCAGACGGCGCATTCCTGCAGGTGCGGCGCGAGCCGGAGCCGGTCGAGCGGCAGGAGCGCCTCGCATCGGATGCAGGTGCCGTAGAGGCCCCGCTCCATCCGCTCCAGCGCCGCCTCGATCGCGGCGACCTCCAGACGGGCCTGCCGTACGCGCGCGGCGGACGGGCGCGTACGGGCGACGGACGGCGGCCCGTCATACGATTCGCCCGCCCGGGCCAGCTCGGAACGGGCGGCGTGGAGCCGCTCCTCGAGCAGCTTGCGCAGCTCGGACAGCTGCACGGTGTACCGGTGGCACTCCTCCATGAGGAGGCGCGGTGACCTGATCTCTGCCATAGGCGGCATCACTCCAGGTGAAGGATGAATTGCCGGCGCGCGAGCGTGCGCGCGTCCGGCGCACCGGTGCCGGTGCATGTGGTGAGTACGCGGGCGGGACCGGGCAGGCCGTTCGGTGCCGGCCCGAACCGGGCGGCCCGGACGCCGCGTCGGGGCCGCCGGACCGCGACACGCGCCCGGACGACGTGTACGGGCGCGACGCCGGGTGGTTAACGGCGGGACGGCGAATGCGAATGCGCGCGAGCGGGCACACGTCACCGGTCACGCCGGCGGATACGCCCGGCACACCCCGGGCCGGTTCGGCGGGGACGGGTCAGGCGCGCGACGGCGAGGACCGGGCTGGTGCCGCGGTTCCCGTGCGCTTCGAGCGAGCTCGTGTCAGAGGAGCCGCGGCGGACTTCGCGAGCCGGCGGTGCGGTGCCCGGTCTGCTGCGGGCTGAAGACGATGTCCTCGTGGTGCCGGGCGAGCACGGGTGCGGAACCGGGTGCCACCGCCACGGCCATGGTGCCGCGCGGCCGGAACGGGAACGGCAGGTGCTCGGAACCGGCGGCGCCCGCAGGCAGCGTCGCCGACTGCGGCGTCCACGCCCCCGGCGTCCACACCTCGGCGGCGGCCTGGGGGGCGCGCTGCGCGGGGTCGCCGCCATACCAGGCGGGCGTGGAGGCGACCAGGGCGAGGGCGAGCATCAGCAGGCCCACCACCAACGCGAAGGCGGTGGACCCGCACGTGCCACGCCGTGAGGTCGCCATGAGATCGACCATAACCCACCTTTTCGAAACGGTCACCCGCGTTTTCCGCCGCCCGTTTCTTCCGAACGGCCCCCCGATTTCCCCGGTCAGTAGGGCATACCCACTTCCCCCGGCCGGTCCCGTCCGCCCCGATGCGACCGCGGTACGCCCGCGTCGTCGTCGGCCCGTACGGCGACGCGTGGACGAGGTGGCGGACCGCGCGGGCGGAACCGGCTACGGTGGCCGGAACACCGAGTCGGGCGCGGAAGGGAGGGAGGAATCGTGCGACGCAGGCTGACCGCCGCGCTGCTGCTCCTGCTTCACGCGATCTTCCTGACTTCCGGCCCCGTGCCCGTGTGGGGGACGCCGCAGCGCGCCGCCGTCCTCCACACCGGCGGCCTCCATCTCGCGGCGAGCCCTCCCCCGGCGGGGGCGGGCACCGTACGGCAGGCGGCCGGCGCCCAGTCCCCGGCGCATCACGGCGCCAGGCCCGCGGACCTGCGGATCTGCGCCCCGGCGCATGCCACACGGCAGGCCCGGGGC
>JADGHC010000122.1 GCA_019689655.1 Microbispora sp. | reverse complement strand
TGAAACAGGAAGCCACAGAGGTGCCGCACGCGCGGCACGGGCTGAATCCCCGGTCTTCAGGCCGGGGAGCGCGTCAATTCTTGCAGATGTTCTGCGTCGCGGTGCGGGCGGAGGGGGTGGCCTGCGGCGTGGCGGAAGGCGACGTGGCCGGGGCCGCGGTGACCGTCACCTTCTTCACGTTGTGGTTCTTCTGGCCCACGACGACCTCGATGCCGTTGACGTCCGGTTGCTCGCGCAGCTCGGCGCCCGGGATCGCGGCGGCCACCGTACGCGCCGAGTCCTCGCGGCCGGGCGGGTAGCGGATGACGGTGGTGGTGAAGTCGCGGCGGGCCGTGTCGCCGGGCGGCGACGGCACCATGAACCCGGCCGCGATGAGGCGGGCCTTGGTGGCCGCGCCGAGCCCGGTGATGGACGTCCCGTTGAGCACCTTGACCGCGATGCGCCCGGGCGGGATCGTGAGCGCCGTCGGCGACGCGGACGGCGAGGGCGAACCCGAGGGAGCGGGGGAGGACGCCGTGGGCGACGGCTTGACGAGGGGCTGGTCGGCGTCGATCCGCTTGAACAGGTCGCGCGCGGCGGCCTTGTCCCACAGCACCGCCGACTCGCCCGTGGGCGCGTGGTAGTTCACGTCGGTCAGCGGCACGGTCGCGAACGACACGTCGTCGGTCGAGATGTCTTTGAACTGGTCCACCATGCCGAGCAGGTTCTTCTGCAGGCCGGGGTCCACGGTGAGCGTCTTGAACGTGGAGTCGAGGAACGCCTTGAGCCTGATCGGGTTGGCCAGCGTGCCGCCGCTGAGCGCCTTGTCGAGCAGCGCGGAGATGACCTGCTGCTGCCGGTCGATGCGGTCGAGGTCGGAGCGCGCGGTGGCCCTCGTACGGGCGTAGGCGAGCGCCTTGACCCCGTCCAGCGTGTACGTCCCGGGCTGCATGGTGAGCTTGGTCTTCGGGTCGTCGATGGGCACCGGCGTGCAGACGGTGACGCCGCCCAGCGACTCCACCACGTCGATGAACCCGAGCACGTTCACCTCGACGTAGTGGTTGATGCGCAGCCCCGTCGCCTGCTCCACCGTCTTGACCGCCAGCTTGGCGCCGCCGAACTGGTACGCGGAGTTGATCTTGTGTTCGCCCCTGCCGGGGATCGTCGTCCAGGTGTCCCTCGGCAGGCTGACGACGGTCACCTTGTGGTGGTCCTCCGACAGGTGGATCACCATCATCGTGTCGGTGCGCTGCCCGACGTCGCGGCCGAGGTGGAGCTGGTTCTGCTGGCGCCTGGTCAGGTTGTCGCGCTTGTCCACCCCCACGAGCAGGATGTTCATCGCGCCGGTGGGCTCGGCCTCGCTCGTGCCCGCGTCCACCGAGTTGATCCGGCTGAACGCGTAGTTCGGCGCCACCCACGCGATGCCCGACCCGATCAGCACGGCGCAAGACAGCGAGCCCGAAATGACCAGCGATCGGAGGTTTGGTCTCCGCCGGCGGGCGCGTTGCGCCGTCAACCTCACCGCGCCGTACCCGTCGCCCCCTATGCGGACGCCGGAGTCCTCCTCATGGTCGCCGGGCATTCCCGTCCTCCGGTTGCCGTCTCCACCCCTCCGTACAGTAGCGTGAGCGCCGCCATGAAGCCCTTTCCCGACTCGCGACAGTCGCGCCAGAATCCCACGCGGAGCTGGCCGCCGATCTCGGTGATCATGCCGGTGCTCAATGAGGAGCGGCACCTGCGCGACGCCGTACGGCAGGTCCTCGACCAGGACTACGAGGGCCCGATCGAGGTCGTCATCAGCGTGGGTCCCTCCCAGGACCGCACGCAGGAGGTGGCCGACGCCCTCGCGGCCGAGGACAGCCGCATCATCGTCGTGCCGAATCCCACCGGCCGCACCCCCAACGCGCTGAACGTCGCCATCGCCGCGTCCCGCAACCCCATCGTCGCGCGGGTCGACGGGCACGCCATCTTGCCCCGCGACTACCTCCGTACGGCCGTGGAGACGCTGGAGCAGACCGGCGCCGACAACGTCGGCGGCATCATGGCCGCCGAGGGGATCACGCCGTTCGAGAAGGCGGTGGCCTGCGCCATGACTTCCAAGATCGGCGTGGGCAACGCCCGGTTCCACACGGGCGGGGAGGCCGGCCCGGCCGACACCGTCTACCTGGGAGTCTTCCGCCGCAGCGCCCTCGACCGGGTGGGCGGCTACGACGAGCACTTCCTGCGCGCGCAGGACTGGGAGATGAACCACCGCATCCGGGAGACCGGCGGGCTGGTGTGGTTCCAGCCGAAGATGCGGGTCACCTACCGGCCCCGGCCCAACGTGCGCGCCCTGGCCAAGCAGTACTTCCACTACGGCCGCTGGCGGCGGGTCGTCGCCCGCACCCACCAGGGCACGATCAACCTGCGCTACCTCGCCCCGCCCACCGCCGTCGCGGCGATGGCGCTGGGCCTGGTGGTCTCGCCGTTCTTCTGGCCCGGCCTGCTCATCCCGGGGGCGTACCTCGCGGCGATCCTCGCGGGCTCGGTCGTGACCGGCCGTGGGCTGCCCCCGGCCGCGTTCGTACGGCTGCCGCTGGTGTACGCCACCATGCACATCTCGTGGGGGACGGGCTTCCTGACCAGCCCCCCGAAGCTCAGCAAGCCGCGCCCCAAGGCGGAACGGGCGAGCCTAGAGGACCTCTTCGAAGATTGAGGTGTCCAGCGTGGAGCCGATCGGGTGGGGGACGTAGACCTCCCGCCCGAACGGCACCGTCGAGGTCACCTGATACCGGCCCTCCTTCGGGTCGCTGTACACCGTGACCGACGCAGGCTTCGTCAGCGGGTCCACCAGGAGCATCACCGGCACGCCGCCCGCGGCGTAGATGCCAGGCTTTTTGAGCCGGTCGTCCTCCGCGCTGCCCTTCGACACCACCTCGGCGACCAGCACCAGCCCCGAAGACAGCAGCTCACGCTCCCCCCAGCGAGGGCAGTCCTTGGGGGCGAGGACGAAGTCCGGCTCGACAGGCTCCCGGCTGCCGTCGATACACACGTCCACGCTGCCGCCCATCCACGCGCGCCAACCATGCTCCCGGCAGAGCGAGCGGAATGCTTCGTAGAGCAGCGTGCCGGTCCAGCCGTGCTCGGGGGTGCCCGCAGGGCTCACTATCAGTCTCCCGTCGATGATCTCGGTCCGCAGACCCGGAAGCGGGGGCAGCGAATCGAACAGCTCACGGGGAGTGCCGGGCAGCGGCCGCTCGGGCGCGGGTATCAGAGCGGGGCCGAGGGATTTGCGTGAGATCGCGACCATGGGCAAGTATCCCTTCGTGTTCGCGTCGATACGCTGAGTTGGCGTGCTCAGTATTTCACTCGCGAACGACAGGAGCGAGGGCGTCGAGGCCGAGGGAGCGGGCGCGGGCCTCGGCGCGGGCGGCGGCACGCCGTACGGCCTCCTCGAAACGGGCCAGCGGGTCCGGGTGGTCGGCGCCGAGCAGGTAGGCGCGCAGTGCCCGCCGGGCGGCGGCCATGTCGTCCTCCCCCGGTACGTCGAGACGGCGCAGGATGTCCGGCAGCTCGGCCAGGTCGGGCCCGAGCAGGTACGCCGCCCCGGCGGCCGGGTAGCGCGCGCGGAACCGGTCCTCCGGCAGGCCCGCCACGTTGGCCACGATGTACGGCTTGCCGCTGGCCACGAAGTCCGACACCACGCTGGAGATGTCGGAGACCAGCAGGTCGGCCTCGTTGAAGCACTCGTACAGCGACGGCTCCCGGCCGGTCACGGCCAGGTGCGGCAGGCCGGTGCTCTCGCGCAGCAGCTTCACGATCTTCCGGTGCGCGGCTCGTGCGGCCGGCGAGCGGTGACCGGTGAGCGGGTGGGGCTTGTAGATCACCCGCACCGGTTCGGCGAGCAGGGCGCGCACGATCGCGGGTCCCATCGCGATCAGCGAGCTGTGGAACAGGTCGTCGCTCCACCCCTCCCACGTGGGCGCGTACAGCACGGTCCGGTACGGCACCGCGCCCTCGGCGTACGGGCTGGTGCGTGAGATGCCGGCGAGCTGGGGGCGGCCGATCTCCTCGATGGCCTCGTCCCGCACTCCCACCTGAGCGCGCAGGTAGCGGTCCCGGCCGGCCGGCCCGGCCACCCAGACCTCGTCGTACACCTTCGTGTACGGGTTGAAGGACGCCTCCTTGTCGCTGTCGCCGTGGCCGATGAACACGCTGCGCACACCCGGCACCCGGAGCATGTGGATGTTGTTGCCGACGTTGGCGGGGAACAGCGCGACCCGCACGCCGTCGAGCGCGCGGAAGTTCATGAGGTCGACCGAGGAGGGGATGCACACGACGGGCAGCGTCGTCGGGCCGAGGGCCGTGGCCAGGTGCCGTTCGCGCAGCAGGACGAGCGTCCTCGGCGTGATCCGCTCCAGCGTGCCGAGCCACATGGTGGCCTGGTAGGCCGCGGTGACCGGCCCGGAGAAGTACATGACGACCTCGGGCCGGTAGGCGGCGACCCACTCGTCCACCGCGGCGAGGACCCGCCGGCGGTCGCCCAGGTGCCTGGCCCGCCGGGCATGCCCCAGCAGGGCGATCACGGCGGTGACCTCGAGCGCCAGGGCCGCGACGGCGCCCGCCGCGCCCGTCCAGCCCAGCCCCGCGGCCGCGCCCGCCGCGGCGGGCACGACCGCGAGCGCGTCGAGATAGAGCAGCTTGGCGCCCCGCCCGGCGAGCAGCGCGCGGGGCGGCGCGGGCGGGATCCGCAGCGCCGTCAGGTCGATGTTGCGGGTCACCACCGGCATCTGGTTGTGCCTGCGGTCGACGTGCTCGGCGAGCCACGTCTGCACGGCCCGCAGCCCGTGGAACAGGAACAGCCCCGCCGCGAGCGCCGTGAACCACCACGGCCGCCCCGGCGCCAGCCGCGCAAGCAGCACGACGGCGGCCGTCTCCCGCGACAGGAAGCGGACCGTGGCCCCGAGGTGGGCCCGGCTCAGCGCGGCCGCCGCCCGGCCGGGCAGCGCCGCCTCCACGGCGTACGACAGCGGCACGAGCACCGCGAAGGTCGCCGGCAGCGGCCATACGGCGGCCGTGAGCAGGGCCGGGTACGACGCGAGCGTGAGCGCGGTGAACGCGCCCCTGCGCCCACCGGCCAGGCCTCTCAGGGCCGGCCGCCGCCGGATCGCCGCGAACAGCTTCTTCGGGGCCCTGCGGCCCCTGTTGATTCCCCCCATGGGCGAGCGCCCGTCCCTCCGTACATGGTTGCGGTCATCGGCTGAGCCGTACGTCCACGACCTGGCCCGTGAGACGGGACAGCAGCACATCGAGGCTGGTGCGGGCGACGGCGGCGGGGGAGAGAAGCGTTCCGGCGGGTTCCTCGCCGAACGCGCGCAGCCGCATGGGGGTTGCGGTGCGCTCGGGGTTGACGCAGTTGACGCGGACGCCCAGGCAGGCCCACTCGTCGGCGAGCGCCTGGGTGAGGTTGACGACGGCGGCCTTGGTGGAGGAGTAGAGGCTGTAGTCGGCCCGGCCGCGGGTGTAGGACGAGGACGTGTAGAGCAGGAGATGGCCGCGGGTCTCCATCAGATACTTCACGGACGCACGGGCGATGTTGACCGGTCCGAGGTAGTTCACCCCGATGGTCTCCTCGATCGTGTGCTGTCCGGCCTCGCCGAGCTTGCCCATGTGCAGCACACCCGCCGTGTTGACGACGTAGTCGATCCGGCCGGTCTCGGCGTACACGCGGGCGAGCGCGTCCTCCACGGCGGCGACGTCCTCGACCCGCACGCCGTTCTGGCTGCGGGAGAACGAGTGGACGCTCGCGCCGTAGCCCCTGGCCAGCGCGACGATGTCCGCGCCGATGCCGTAGCTGCCGCCGAAGACCACGAGCGTACGGCCGTCGAGCCCGGCCCGGTACGCGTCGTCGTCGAGCGCGGGCGCGGTGTTCTCGGCGAGCTGGAAGAGCTTGTCTGCGATGAAGACGTCGACGGGATGGGTCACCTTCATGTTGTGCTCGCTGCCGGGCACGATGTAGATCGGCACGTCCGGCAGGTAGCGCAGCACCACGCCGCAGTCGTCCGTCGTCGGCAGCGAGGGGAACTCGGGGTCGGCCAGGGCGCGCTCGTACGCCGCCCGGATCACCGACAGCCGGAAGCACTGCGGGGTCTGGCCGCGGCGCAGCCGGGAGCGGTCGGGGATGTCGCGGATGATCTCGCCGCGCGGGCCGGGCGCGGCCACGACGATCGTGTCGGACGACGGGATCGCCACCTCGACCGCCTCGTAGCGTTCGAGGGCGGCGATGCACTCGCTGATGATGCGGGGATCGATCAGCGGCCGCACCGCGTCGTGCAGCAGCACGTCGCACTCCTCGTCACCCAGCGCGCACAGCGCCCGCCAGGTCGTCTCGGTGCGGCTGGCGCCTCCTTCGAGCACCTTGCCGACCTTGGTGTAGCCGTTCTTCCTGACGAGCTCCTCGGCCTCGGCGACGAAGCCGGAAGCCATGAGGACGACGACCTCGTCGATTTCCGGGTGGCCGTCGAACACGTCGAGGGTGTGCTCCAGAATCGTCTTCCCGGCGATCTTCAGAAGCTGTTTCGGGGTGTTGAGGCCCACGCGCTGGCCGACGCCGCCGGCCAGCACCACCCCCACCCTGCGCAGACGCGATTCGGCGATCATGATGTCCTCCCCGGAGGAGACCATACCCGTGCCGGAAGCCGGAGAAGGTGATTGCCACCTAGTGATCACTCGGTTACTTTGCGAGGTGAGCACGTGCGGCTAACGTGAAGCGGGTTTCATATGGGGGCGCAACCGAGCAAGCCCGGTACGTCACGGGACACAGGGACGGTCGCGGTCGTCCTTGCGACCTCGCCGGCCGCCGGGCTGCCCTGGTCCGACGGCGCCCGGTCCGAGGGCAGTCTCCTGGAGCGGATCGTCGCCCAGCTCCTCACGCTGCCGGTCCGTGAGGTGCTCGTGGTGGTGCGCGGCCAGGACGCGCAGGCACGGGGGTGGGAGCAGGGCACGGCGAGCGGCCCGCGGCGGCAGATCTGCGTCAGCGACGGGCTCGCCGAGGACCTGCGCATCGTGGCCAAGGCGGCCCGCGCCTCGACCTCCCCGGTCGCCGTGCTGGCGGCCGACGTGGTCGCGCACACCGAGGCGTTGTCGCTGCTGCTCGACCATCCCGCGCGCCCGACCGGCGCGATCGTCGCCGGCGGCGACCCCGCCCCGCTGCGGCCGCCCGTACGGACCGAGTGGGGCCGCGTCGTGTCCGCGGGCACCTCCTTCCACGAGGTCGAGTGGGCCAACGGCACCTTCCGCGGCGTCCTCCAGGTCGGGGAGGCCCACCTGGCCGGGCTGGCCGACATCGCCGAAGACCTGGCCGACCTGGCCCAGCGCCGCCATCTGGGGCGGGTCGGCGACGGCGAGGTGCCCGAGCTGCTGCTCACCGGCCTGGTGCGGGCGGGCGTCCAGGTGCACGCCGTCGCGCTGGGCGCGCTGCACTGCACGCGGGTCGGCACGCGCCCGGCGGCCGAGCGCGCGGTGCGCGAGCTGGCCGACGTCGACGAGGCGCAGGCGAGGCTGGACGCCGCCGTGAAGAGCGGCGACGGCTTCTTCACCACCCACTGCGTCAGCTCGTGGTCGCGTTACCTCATCCGGCCGGCCTCCCGCCTCGGCCTGACCCCGAACACGGTCACCGGCATCTCGGTCGCCTTCGCCGCCATCGCCGCGATCTGGTTCTCCGCCGGTCACCGGGCGGGGCTCGTGGTGGGCGCGGTCGCGCTCTACCTGTCGTTCGTGTTCGACTGCCTGGACGGCCAGCTCGCCCGGTACACGCGCCGCTTCTCCCCGCTGGGGGGCTGGCTCGACGCGATCTGCGACCGGTTCAAGGAATACCTGGTGTACGTGGGGCTGGCGGCCGGATACGTGACCGTGCCGGACCGGGCGTGGGAGATCTGGGCCCTGGCCGTGGCCGCGATGGTCCTGCAGACGATCAGGCACATGGTCGACTTCTCGTACGCGGGAGCGATGGCCGACCGGGCCAGGGCGGCGAATCTGCGGGCGGCGGCCCCGCGCTCGATGGCCGTGCCCTGGGACGAGGCGCCCGCCGCCGCGGCCGCGAAGGGCACCGGATCGGTGCTCGCGCTGTCGCGGCGGCTCGACGCGCTGAAAGGCGCGAAGGGCGTGGCCTACTGGGCGAAGAAGATGATCGTCCTGCCGATCGGAGAGCGGATGGCGCTGATCTCGGTCACGGCCGCGTTGTTCAACGCGCGGGTGACGTTTCTCGCGCTGCTCGGCTGGGGCGCGGTGGCGCTCGCCTACATGGCCGCCGGGCGGATGGCGAGGTCGATGGCATGAGCGAGCGTGGCGAGCGAATCGGTGAGCACGGCGCCTGGCGCATGCCGCTCCGAGCCGAAGGCGAGGAGGTGGCATGAGCCGCCGTCCTCAGGAGACCGACCGCAGGGACCGCGGCGCGATCAGCGTGCACATGATCCCGGTGCCGCGCAGCGTCGTGGTGGCCTACCGGGACGACGGCCCGTTGTCGAGGGCGATGGGACTGCTCGTCGCCGGGCAGCTCCCGCCGCTGCCGCCCGCGATCGCGGGCGCCTTCGTGACCGCCGTGCTGCTGGTGCTGGGCATCGCCGGGGCCGACGACTTCGCGGTCTTCGCCCCGGCGGTGGCGCTGCTGCTGGCCGGGGCGGGCAGCGCCCACCGGCACGACGGCCGGCTCGACTGGCTGGCGCCCCCGATCCTGCGGTTGACCGAGTACGGCTTCATCGCCTCGGCCGGGTTCGCCCGCTCCGTCCCGCCCCTGCTCGTCATCGCGCTGCTCGGCGCGATGGCCTTCCATCACTACGACACCGTTTACCGGGTGCGCCAGCACGTGTACCCGCCGCCGTGGCTGGCGACGGCCGGCCTGGGCTGGGACGGCCGGATGCTCGTCGTCGCCCTCGGCGGCCTGCTCGATGTGATGACCGCCGTGTTCGTGCTGCTCGCGCTGTACCTGTGGGGCGTGTTCGGCTGGGAGAGCCTGACGTGCTGGCTGGCCGCCCCCCGTACGCCCGACGAAGCGGTGGAACCGGCGCCCGCCGAGTAACGTCAGACCAAACGGTGGATTACCCAAGCGGGGTGCCGAGCCAACTAACCTTTGGGGTTACTGTCTGACGCTCGACCTCAAGGAGTGCGGGAAATTGCTCGGAATGGTGCTGGCCGCCGGAGCCGGACGTCGCCTGCGGCCGTACACCGACACGTTGCCGAAGGCGCTGGTGCCGGTCGACGGTGAGACGACCATCCTCGACATCGCCCTGCGTAATCTGGCGGCCGTGGACCTCCGCGAGGTCGTGGTGATCGTCGGTTACCAGGCCCAGGCCGTACGGGACCGGCAGGCCGACCTGGAGCGGCGTCACGGGGTGAAGCTCACGCTCGTCCACAACGACAAGGCAGAGGAGTGGAACAACGCCTACTCCCTGTGGTGCGCCCGCGACTACTTCTCCCAGGGCGCGCTGCTGGTGAACGGCGACACCGTCCACCCCGTGTCGGTGGAGCAGACGCTGCTGGCCGCCGAGAACACCTCCGACATCCTGCTCGCCGTGGACGACGTGAAGTCGCTGGCGGACGAGGAGATGAAGGTCACCCTGGAGGACGGCCACCTCAAGCGGATCACCAAGCTGATGGACCCCGCCGAGGCGTACGGCGAGTACATCGGCGCCACTCTGATCCGGCCGGGCGCCGCCGAGCGGCTGGCCGACGCGCTGAAGGCCACCTTCGAGCGCGACCCGCAGCTCTACTACGAGGACGGCTACCAGGAGATGGTCGAGCGGGGTGAGAAGATCGCGGTCGCACCGATCGGCAAGGTCGAATGGGTCGAGGTGGACAACCACGACGACCTCGCGAGGGCTCGCGAGATCGCGTGCCGCTACTGACCACGGCCCTGCTGAGGAGTACGCATGCCGATCTTGGCAAGAATGCTCCCCGCCCCTCTCACGATGGAGGTGCGGCGGGGCGCGATCGCGCAGCTCGGCACCCTGCTCGCCGACAGCAGGGTGGCCACCTCCGGCCGGGTCGCGGTCGCGGTCGGGGTCGGGCAGGGCGACCGCATCGCGGAGGTCATCGCGCCGTCGCTGGGTGAGGCCAAGGTGCTCCGGGTCGCGGACGGCACCGTCGAGGCGGCCGTGTCGCTCGGCGCCGATCTGCGCAAGGGCAACTACGAGGCGGTGATCGGCATCGGCGGCGGCAGGACGATCGACGCCACCAAGTACGCGGCGTCGCTCGCCGGCATCCCCATGGTCGCCGTCGCGACCAACCTCTCGCACGACGGCATCTGCTCGCCGGTGGCCTCGCTGGTGTACGAGGGCGGCAAGGGGTCGTTCGGCGTGCCCATGCCGCTGGCGATCATGGTGGACCTCGAGTTCGTCCACGACGCCCCGCCCTCGCTCGTCCGGTCCGGGATCGGTGACGTGCTGAGCAACCTGTCCGCGATCGACGACTGGCAGCTTGGCAACACCGAACGGGGCGAGCCCATCGACGGGCTGGCGATCTCCATGTCGCGTACCGCCGCCGAGGCCGTGCTGGGCCGGTCGGACTCCATCGAATCGGACGCGTTCTTGACCGTGCTCGCCGAGGCGCTGATCCTGTCGGGGATGTCGATGGTCATCGCGGGGTCAAGTCGTCCGGCGAGCGGCGGTGATCATGAGATCCTGCATGCCGTGGATCAGCTTTTCCCCGGCACCTCCAACCACGGTGAGCTGGCCGGCATCGGGGCGGCGTTCTGCTACTTCCTCCGGGAGGACGCGGACCGGCTCGCCCAGGTGACCGGCTGTCTCAGACGACACGGCCTGCCCGTCGTACCCGGCGACGTCGGCCTGACGGTCGACCAGTTCACGGCCGCGGTGATGCTGGCCCCCAGCACCCGGCCCGGCCGCTACACCATCCTTGAGCACCTCCGGCTGTCGGAGCATGAGGTCCGGGGGAGAGTTGAGGACTATGTCCGCGCCGTCGGTCGCTGAGCTTCGCGCGGTCGCTCAGCCGCAGACCACGATGGACCGCCGCAGCGGTGAGCATTGGGCCGGCCTGCTGTACATGCGGCGCCTGTCCATCTACGCCACCTGGTTACTGGCCAAGACCCCCATCTCACCGAACCAGGTCACCGGCCTGATGATCGTGTGCGGGGTGGCGGCGGGAGCCGTGCTGGCCCTGCCGGGCCTGTGGGCGGCGCTGGGCGCGGCCCTGCTCATCCAGGTCTATCTGCTGCTCGACTGCTCCGACGGAGAGTTGGCCCGGTGGACCGGCCGGACCTCGATCACCGGGGTCTACCTCGACCGGGTCGGGCACTACTTCGCCGAGGCGGCGCTGCTGATCGGGCTGGGCTTCCGGGCCTCGCAGACGCTGCCCGACTGGTACACGGTCATGGGCGTGGCGGCGGCGCTCGGCGCGATTTTGATCAAGTCGGAGACCGACCTGGTCGACGTCGCCCGCGCCCGGTCGGGCCTGGTGGCGACCACCGAGGCGGCGGCGCAACACTTCACCTCGCCCCGGATCGCGCTGGCCCGCAGGGTCGCGGCGGCGCTGCGGTTCCACCGCGTGATCCAGGCCGTCGAGCTGTCGCTGATCGCCGTGGTCGCGGCGGTGCTGGACTCCTGGTTCTCCGCCACCCGGATCCTCGTTGTCGCCTGCGTCGTCATCGCGGCGGTCCAGCTCGTGCTGCACCTGGTCAGCATCCTCGCGTCGCGGCGGCTGTCATGACGGCGGGCGTGTCGCCGGCCGGCCGCCATGCCGATCGCTCGTACATTCGCGGTTGGGTAGGGGTTTGGTGGCAGTTCCGATACCCTTGTTCAACGGTAAACCAGGCAGATCCCGGAGTGCCCGGCCATACAGACTCGGTGATCATGAAGTCGTATGTAGTGCGCCCTACGTCGAGGCGATGACGCGGTGAAGATCTCCTGTGTCATCCTCACTATGGGTAACAGGATCGCCGAACTCGACCGGGCGGTGGAGTCCGCGCTCACCCAGACCGACGGCGACATCGAAGTGGTCATCGTCGGCAACGGCGCGGACGTGCCGGAGCTGACCGCCCGGCCGCTCCCCGGGTCCGCCGCGACGATCAAGACCATACGGCTCGAACACAACGCGGGCATCCCCGAAGGGCGCAACCGCGGCGTGCAGGAGTGCTCCGGCGACATCGTGCTGTTCCTGGACGACGACGGCTGGTACGCGAACTCCAAGGTCGCCGCGCACGTCCGCGAGCGGTTCACCCACGAGCCCGACCTCGCGGTGATCAGCTTCCGGGTGATGGACCCCGAGGGCGGTTCGGTGCAGCGGCGGCACGTGCCCCGGCTGCGGGCCGGCGATCCCGAGCGGTCCTCCCCGGTGACGACCTTCCTCGGCGGCGCCTGCGCCATCCGCAAGTCGGCGTTCCTGCAGGTCGGCGGGTTGCCGGAGAAGTTCTTCTACGCCCATGAGGAGACCGACCTCGCCTGGCGGCTGCTGGGTGAGGGCTACCGCATCGAGTACGACGCCGAGACGGTGATGTATCACCCTCTGGTGCTGCCGTCCCGGCACGCGGACTTCTACCGGCTGAACGCCCGCAACCGGGTCTGGCTGGCCCGGCGCAACCTGCCGTGGCCGCTCGCGCTGCTCTACCTGCTCAACTGGATCGTGCTCACGATCGTACGCGAGCGCAACCTCCCCGCGATCAAGGCGTGGTTCCGCGGCTTCTTCGAAGGGCTGCGCGAACCGGCGGGCGAGCGCCGTCCCATGGCCTGGCGCACCGCCTGGCGCATGCTCCGCCTCGGCCGCCCGCCCATCGTCTAGCGGGGCGTCCGATCGCCGCGCCGGAAGAAGCCTCCGGTCCTCGCACAGCCCGCTATGCCGGGCACCACGCCCCGGCTGAGCTCTGCGCCGGCGGCCCGCCGGACGCGCGGCCGTACGGGCATGGGGGCGGTGGACTCGGGACGCCGGGGGTGGATGCCGTGCGGTGGGCCCGGTGCCGGGCCGCGACCCGCCGGCCGTACGGCGCCGGTCCGGCC
>JADGHC010000121.1 GCA_019689655.1 Microbispora sp. | reverse complement strand
CGTCATGGCACAGCCCGACCCCGAACCCCAGCCCGGTGACGCCCCGGCCGACCAGCCGGGAGACGTACGGCACGGCGTCGCCGTCGGACAGGCGCATGCCGGTCGTAAGAACCAGTTCGCCGCCTTCGAGGAACGGCGTGGGATCCTCCAGCTCGCTCACCGCGACCCAGCGGACGGGCCGGTCGAGGCCGCTTCGCCCCGCGAGCACCTTCAGGTGGAGCGATACGATCGCGGTGATCCGGCGCAGCGTGGGTGCCACTGGACTTCCCCCTGGAGAACCGCTCTTGCCCCGGACAACCGGCTTGTCCTCACTGGCCAAAAGTACGCCCACATTCTTACACAGCGGCATATCGGAAGGGCGCGGCGGCGGCCGTAGCGTCTCAGGTATGAGCACTGCCATCACGCACGGCGGCCCGCAGCTTCCGCAGGAGCGCCGCCTGGTCACCGAGATCCCCGGCCCGCGGTCGCGGGAGCTGTTCGCACGCAGGCAGGCGGCCGTGCCGCCCGGTGTGAGCACCACCCTGCCGGTCTTCGTGACCCACGCCGGCGGCGGCGTGGTCGTCGACGTCGACGGCAACTCGCTGATCGACTTCGGCTCCGGCATCGCCGTGACCAGCGTGGGCAACGCCGCTCCCCGGGTCGTCGAGCGCGTTCAAAAGCAGGTCGCCGACTTCACCCACACCTGCTTCATGGTCACTCCGTACGAGTCGTACGTGGCCGTGTGCGAGAAGCTCAACCAGCTCACGCCCGGCGACCACGAGAAGCGGACGTTCCTGGTCAACAGCGGCGCGGAGGCCGTCGAGAACGCGGTCAAGGTCGCCCGGCACGCCACCGGACGGCAGGCGGTCGTCGTCTTCGACCACGGCTACCACGGCCGCACGCTGCTGACGATGACGCTGACGGCCAAGAACATGCCGTACAAGCAGGGGTTCGGGCCGTTCGCCCCGGAGGTGTACCGGCTGCCGCTCGCCTACCCGTTCCGCTGGCCGACCGGTCCGGACAACTGCGCCGAAGAGGCCGCGGCCCAGGCGATCGACATGATCGACAAGCAGATCGGCGCGGAGAACGTCGCGGCGGTGCTCATCGAGCCGATCGCGGGCGAGGGCGGCTTCATCGTGCCGGCCCGCGGCTTCCTGCCGAAGATCGTCGAGTTCTGCCGCGCCAACGGCATCGTCTTCATCGCCGACGAGGTGCAGACGGGCTTCGCCCGCACCGGGCACATGTTCGCCTGCGAGGACGAGGGCATCGTCCCCGACATCATCACCACCGCCAAGGGCATCGCCGGCGGCCTCCCGCTGGCCGCCGTGACCGGCAGGGCCGACCTGCTCGACCGCGTGCACCCCGGCGGCCTCGGCGGCACGTACGGCGGCAACCCGCTCGCCTGCGAGGCGGCCCTGGGCGTGCTGGAGACCATCGAGCAGGACAAGCTCATCGACCGGGCCCGGCACATCGGCGAGATCATGCTGCCCCGGCTGCGCGCCATCCAGGAGCACAACCCGATCATCGGCGACGTACGCGGGCGCGGCGCGATGATCGCCATAGAACTGGTGGTTCCCGGCACCAAGGAGCCCTACCCGGCCGCCGAGATCGCGCGCAAGTGCCACGAGCAGGGCCTGCTCGTGCTGACCGCGGGGACGTACGGCAACGTGCTGCGCTTCCTGCCGCCGCTGGTCATCCCGGACCACCTGCTCGAAGAGGGCCTGTCCATTCTGGAGAAGGCGCTCAACGCGGATTAGACCGTTTAAACAACATCAAAAGGGACACCCGCTCTGTTCCGCGGTGTCCCTTTTGTTGTTGTACGGCTTGCGTTATGCCTCGATTTAACCATCACTTGGCCCGACTCGCGCCGATCACAAAGGGTAACCGCGTTATAACGGTTCCGATAGGCGATCGAGGGGGGACTTTGATGGGCTGGAACCCGAACGGCGCCGAGCGGCTCATGCTGACGTTCGACCCTGCCGGCCTCACCACCACGCAGCGCGACGGCGACGCCTGCGTCGTCTGCCATAAGAAGTGGCCCCGACCCCGGATCAAGGTCGGCATGCTGCCCGACAACGCCCCCGTCCACGCGTGCGACGACTGCGCCGAGGCCCTGCTGCCCGCCCCCGAGGGCAAGGTGCCGCTGCCCCGCCGCTCCCGGGCGGCCATGTCCTGAGCCGGTCCTCGCTCAGGTCGTCAGATCCTCCAGGTGGGCGGCCAGCACCGCGCTCATGCGCTCGGGCGGCATGGACTCCGGCCGGGTCAGGGCCTGAATCGTCAGGCCGTCGATGAGGGCGCGCAGCCGCGCCGCCTCGAACTCCGCGTCCCGGTGGGCGGCGAGCTCACCCTCCCCGGCGAGCGCGCGGACGGCCAGGGCCGTCACCTCCCCGATCCCCTCGTCCGCGCGGCGCAGCCAGTCGGTGGCGGCCGGATCGCCCTTGGCCCGCGCGATGACGTGCTCCATGGCGAAGGCGAGCAGCTCCGCCTGGGTCGAGAAGTAGGGCCGCAGCGCGCCCGGCGACCAGCCGGCCTCCGCCGCGATGCTGCGGACGGTGGCGGCGGCCACGCCGTCCCGGCGCACGACCCGCCACAGCGCCTCGGCGAGCCTGGAGTGGGCCGGCCGCCTGACGTTCGTCATGGTGGTCTGGCTGGTGTTCTGGCCGCTCGCCTGCACCGTCTTCCCCACCCGTGCGCCGCTGGACGGGAACGCCCGGGAGCGCGACCGTGCCCCGCACGACGCCGGAGACCGGCGCTGATCAGGACACGATCCGCGACCAGCGCTCCACCCACTTGTCGTACGCCTTCGGGCGCACGGCGAAGTAGACGCCCCGGAACGCCCGGGAGCTGCCGACACGGTAGTCCGCGCAGATCCGGCGGGCCGCACCGGTGCATCCCTTGGGGTTGGCCGGGGCGAAGCCCGTCCAGGCGGACACCCTGCGCTGGACGTCCGCCGACATCGTGAAGTCGAGCCACTTGTACGCGCACGAGGGGTGCGGGGCCTGGGCCGACAGCATCCACGCGTCCGCCCACCCGGTCACCGGCCGGTCCGGCAACGCCCTGACCGGCTTGTGCCCCCGCCTGAGCACGTCCAGGTGGTACGGCGTGGCCTGCGCGAGCCGTACGGACCCGGTCGCGAAGCCCTGGACGACCTCGACGGGGTCACGCCAGAACGTGCGCCGGCCGTCCTCGTTCGAGGTGAACAGCTCGGCGGCGGCGTCGAGCTGGGCGTTGGTCAGGTCGAACGGGTTTTTGATCTTCGCGCCTTGGGCCTTCAGCACCAGCGCGGCGTCGGCCAGCGACAGCGGAGTGTCCCGGAGCATCACCGGCCCCTCGTCCTCGAAGAGCGACTCCGGGCCGCCGGGGCTGACCTTCTCGGCGTCGTAGAGCACCTCGTTGGTCGCCCACACATACGGCACGCCGTACACCCGGCCGCCCCTGGTCACCGACGGCAGCGTGCGCAGCCGCTTGGGGATCGCGGTGTAGCCGTGCAGCAGGGCCGTGTTGATCGGGGCCGTCTTGCCCTCGTCCATCAGCCGGCCGCCCACCTCGGGCGTCGCGGAGATCACGTCGTACGACGACGGCGGGAAGTCGCCCGGCCGATCCCCCTGGCGCGGGTCGTAGTAGCGCAGGCTGACCTTGCAGCCCGTCGTCTTCTCGAACGTGCCGACCCATTTGACCTTGGGATCGACGCCGCCCCATTCGGCGTACCCGTCGATCGCGACCACGCTGACCATCCCCTCGCCCGGCCCGAGGGACGCGGCCGGAGTGGGCGTAAGACCCGCGGCGGCAGACAGGCCGGGACCGGCGGCCCGGGAGGCGGCCGCCGCGGCCGCCGAAGTGTTCGATGCGGTCGCCTCCGTCCCGGGCACCGGGCGGCCGGCGCAGGCGGCGGCGAGCAGCCCCACGGCCGCGACCGCCACGGCGAGGTGTGTACGGCGCACGCACGACCCCCAAGAGAAAAGACGGACGCCCCGAGCCTACTGGGCTCTGCCCGCCCGGGGCGTCGCCCGCCTGGTCAGGCGTTGGTGGGGAATCCCAAGTTCACCCCGCCGTGGGAGGGGTCGAGCCACCGCGAGGTGACGACCTTGCCCCGGGTGTAGAAGTGGACTCCCTCGGTGCCGTGCACGTGCGTGTCGCCGAACAGCGACGCCTTCCAGCCGCCGAAGCTGTAGAACGCCATCGGCACCGGGATCGGCACGTTGATGCCGACCATGCCGACCTCCACCTCGTTCTGGAAGCGCCGGGCCGCGCCGCCGTCGTTGGTGAAGATCGCCGTGCCGTTGCCGTACTCGCCGCTGTTGATCAGCTCCAGGCCCTCCTCGTACGAGCGGACCCGCACGATCGACAGCACCGGGCCGAAGATCTCCTCGCGGTGGACGCGGGAGTTCGGCGGCACGTGGTCGAGGATGGTCGGGCCGAGCCAGAAGCCGTCGCTCCGGCCGACGGTCTCCCGGCCGTCGACCACGAGCTTGGCCCCCTCCGCGACGCCGAGATCGATGTAGGACGCCACCTTGTCCCGGTGGGCGGCGGTGACCAGCGGGCCCATCTGCGACTCGGGATCGTCGCCGGGGCCGACCCGCAGGTCCCGCACCCGCGACACGATCTTGGCGACCAGCTCGTCGCCGACGGGGTCGACCGCGAGCACCACGGAGATCGCCATGCACCGCTCCCCCGCCGAGCCGAACCCCGCGGAGACGGCCGCGTCGGCGGCGAGGTCGAGGTCGGCGTCGGGCAGCACGAGCATGTGGTTCTTGGCCCCGCCGAGCGCCTGCACCCGCTTGCCGTGGGCCGTGCCGGTCTCGTATACATACCGCGCGATCGGCGTGGAGCCGACGAACGACACCGCCCGTACGGCGGGGTGCTCGAGCAGCCGGTCCACCGCCACCTTGTCGCCCTGGACCACGTTGAACACGCCGTCCGGCAGGCCGGCCCGCTGCCACAGCTCGGCGAGCAGCAGGGACGCGGAGGGGTCGCGCTCGGAGGGCTTGAGCACGAACGTGTTCCCGCAGGCGATCGCCACCGGGAACATCCACATCGGCACCATCGCCGGGAAGTTGAACGGCGTGATACCGGCCACCACGCCGAGCGGCTGGCGGATGGAGTAGGAGTCGACCCGGGTCGAGACGTTCTCCGAGTAGCCGCCCTTGAGCAGGTGGGGGATCCCGCAGGCGAACTCCACGACCTCCAGGCCGCGGGCCACCTCGCCCAGGGCGTCGGCGCGCACCTTGCCGTGCTCCGCCGTGATCAGCGCGGCCAGGTCGTCGCGGTGCGCGGCGACCAGCTCGCGGAACCGGAACAGGATCTGGGTGCGCTTGGTGAGCGAGGCGTCGCGCCAGGCGGGGAAGGCCCGGGCGGCGGCCTCCACCGCCGCGTCGACCTCCTCGGCGGAGGCCAGCGCCACCCGGCCGCTCACCTGCCCGGTCGCCGGGTCGTACACGTCCGCCGTACGGCCCGCGCCCCGGACGAGCGCGCCGCCGATCCAGTGGTCAACGTGCTTCATCGTTGACGGCCTCCAGAGCGGTGACCAGGATGCCGAGCCCTTCGCGGGCCTCGTCCTCGGTGAGCGTGAGCGGCGGAGCCATGCGCAGCGTGTTGCCGTACAGGCCGCCCTTGCCGGCGAGCAGGCCGAGCTTCTTGGTCTCCTCCATGAAGCGGGCGGCCAGCGCGGGGGCGGGCGCGCCGGTGGCGGGGTCGACCAGGTCGATCGCGAACATCAGCCCCTTGCCCCGCACGTCGCCGACGACGGGCAGCCGGGCGGCCGCCTCGCGCAGCCCGGAGATGATGATCTCGCCGGTGCGCGCCGCGTTGGCCTGCAGGTCGTGGTCGAGCACGTAGTCGAGCGTCGCGTTGGCCGCCGCCATCGCGAGCGGGTTGCCGCCGAAGGTGGACAGTCCCACGGCGTGCGGGCCGTCCATGAGGTCGCCGCGCGCCACGACGCCGCCGACCGCGAAGCCGTTGCCGAGCCCCTTGGCGAAGGTCATCATGTCCGGTGTCACGCCGTGGTTGTGGATGCCGAAGAACGCCGAGCCGGTACGGCCCCAGCCGGTCTGCACCTCGTCGGAGATGAACAGGATGCCCTCCTCGTCGAGGACCTCCTTGTACGCGGCGAACAGCCCGTCGGGGGCCATCGTGAACCCGCCCACGCCCTGGATGGGCTCGGCGATCAGTGCGGCGACGTTGCCGGTGACGGCCGTGGCGAGCACGTGCCGCAGGTCGTCCACGCAGGCGGCGATGTAGTCGGCGTCCGACATGCCGCGGAACTGCGCGAGGTGGCGGTCGGCGCCGTGCAGGAAGTGCACGTTGAGCGGCGACAGCGAGTTGTTCTTCCACGAGCGGTTGGAGGTCACGCTGATCGCGCCGAACGACCGGCCGTGGTAGCTCTGCCGCATGGCGAGCACCTGGTCGGATCCCCGGGCATAGGTGGCCAGCAGCAGGGCCGTCTCGTTGGCCTCGGTGCCGGAGTTGGTGAAGAAGACCTTGGCGTCCGGGATGCCCGACAGGCGGGCGATCTTCTCGGCCAGTTCGACCTGGCCACGGATCAGGTACAGCGTCGAGGTGTGGACGACGCCCGTGGCGAGCTGGCGCTCGACGGCCTCCCGCACCTCGGGGATGTCGTACCCGATCATGTTGGTCAGGATTCCGGCGAAGAAGTCGAGGTAGCTCTTGCCATCGGCGTCGACGACACGGTTGCCCTTGCCGCCGACGATCTCGATGGGCTCGTCGTAGTACAGGGCCATCCAGTTCGGCATGACCGCGCGATGGCGCGCGAGAAGGTCCGGCATGCTCCGAGTATCCCGGCTGGCGGGCGAGCGGCTCACCCGTCAGCCTGTCGGGATACTTCGAAATTCCGTTACACAGTGCTGGGCTCGGCGGGTTCCGGCGCGGTGGCCTTGCCGGCGGCCTTCCGGCGCAGGACCAGCAGCGCGACCAGCGCCGCCGCGAGCGAGCAGCCCGCGCCCACCCACGAGCCGGCCGACATCGCCGACACGAACGCCTCGCGCCCGGCGGCGGCCACGGCGGGGTCGCCCAGGCTCACCGCGACGCCGATCGACTCACGCGCCGCCGGCGGCGCCGACTCCGGCATGGCCGCGGTGTAGGCCGCGGCGAGCACGCTGCCGAGGACCGCCACGCTCAGCGCCATGCCCACCTGCTGCACCGTGTCGTTCAGCGCGGAGCCGACACCCGCGCGCTCGGGCGGCACCGCGCCCATCAGCGTCGCGTACGCCGCGGGGCCGGCCAGCCCGCCGCCCACGCCCATGATCATCAGCCCGGCGAGCAGCGTGCCGTACTCTCCGCTCAGCGTGGACAGCAGCGCGAACCCGCCGGCCATGACCACCAGGCCGCAGACGATGAGCGTCCGGTTGCTCACCCTCTTGCCCAGCGCCGCGCCCAGGCCGTTGAACACCGTCGCGCTCACCACGTACGGCAGCAGGGCGAAACCGGCCTGCAGCGGGTCGTAGCCCAAGACGAACTGCAGATACTGCGTGAGCGCCAGCATCAGCGCGCCCGCCCCGAACGACAGCAGCACGATGGACAGGCACGCGCCGCTGAACGAGCGGTTCCGGAACAGGCCGAGCGGCAGCATGGGATGGGCGTGGCGGCGCTCCCACAGCACGAACGCCAGCAGGGCGGCCACCGACATCACCACGGCCAGTGGGTTGAAATGCCCGCCGGGCGCCGAGATGACGGCCCAGACCAGCCCGCCCATGCCGGCCGTGGACAAGATCACGCCGAGCGGGTCGATCGGCCGCGTGTCGCCGTGCGTCTCCGGCATCAGCGTGAAGGCGGCGACGATCGCCAGCACCGCGATCGGCACGTTGATCAGGAAGACCGAGCCCCAGTAGTAGTGCCGGAGCAGGAACCCGCCGACCGTCGGGCCGGCGATGACGCCGACCATCGCGACCGAGCTCCAGGCGGCGATGGCCTTGCGCCGCTCGCTCTCGTCGAACACGGTGATGAGGATCGACAGCGTCGACGGCATCACGCAGGAGCCGCCGACGCCCATCAGCGCGCGGGCCGTGATGAGCTGCCAGGGCTCGGTGGCGAGCGTGGCCGCCAGCGACGCCCCGCCGAAGAACGCCAGGCCGATCACCAGCATCCGCCGCCTGCCGTACCGGTCGGACAGGCTGCCCGCGGTGAGCAGCAGTCCCGCGAACACCAGGACGTACGCGTCGATGACCCACTGCACGTCGGACGGCGCCGCCCCGAGGTCGCGCATGAGCGACGGGATCGCGAGGTTGAGGACGGTGTTGTCCACGACCAGGGTCAGCAGGCTCAGGCAGAGGACGCCGAGGATCCACCAGCGCCGGGGATGGGACATAAGGCTCCCCCTCGAACAGTGTACGAGTAGACTCGGACACTGTACGGCTCTATCGAACACTGTGCGAGCCAATATTGTGAGGCCGTGTCAGCGAAGCCGTTCTCGTCTGTCTGGACCCGCGAGCGCAAGGGCACGCGCGAGCAGGGCCTCAGCCGTGACCAGATCGTCCGGGCGGCCATCGAGCTGCTCGACGCCGAGGGTCTCGACGCGCTGAGCATGCGCAAGCTCGCCGCCCGGCTCGGCGCGGGCGCGACCAGCCTCTACTGGCACGTGGCGAACAAGGACGAGCTGATCGAGCTCGTGATGGACGAGGTCTACGCCGGCGTCGTGGTGCCCGAGGCGGCCGACTGGCGGGAGACGGCCAGCGCCTTCGCCTATGCCATGCGCCAGGCGGTCTTCGACCACCCCTGGAGCGCGAGCCTCGTCGGCACGATCCCGGGGCTCGGGCCGAACGCGCTCACCGCGGCCGACCGGCTGATGGGCGCCTTCATGCGCGCGGGGTTCACGGGCATCGACGTGGACTACGCCATGACGGCCGTCGTGTCGTACACGCTGGGCGCCACGATCCCCGAGGTCGCCTTTCTCAGCTCGCTCAAGGAGTCGGGCAGGAGCATGGAGGAGCTGAAGGCCACGGTAAACCCGATCGTGACGAAGCTGGCCGCCGACCGGCCCAACCTGCGGGAGCACTACCGGTGGTACGCCCGGCAGGACTACGACCCGATGGTGGCCCGGCGGCTCGCCTTCGACTACGGCCTGACCGCGCTCCTCGACGGTCTCGGCGCACGCCTGCGCTGACTATCCAGAGTGTCAGCTACTGGGGGGTCATCATTACATGATGATCAGGTAGCCTCGGTACATGCTCCCCACGGTTGCCGACGTGCTCGCCCTGGACACCGTCCGGCGCGGCAGCCCCCGGGTAGTGGCGGGCGGCGACCGGCTCGACACCCGGGTCCGGTGGGTCCACGTGGGCGAGGTGCACGACATCGCCCACCTTCTGCGCGGCGGCGAGCTGGTCCTCACCACCGGAGTGGCGCTCCCGGGCGAACCCGACAAGCTCGCCGACTACATCGCCGAGCTGGCCGCCGTCGGCGCCTCCGGCCTGATCGTGGAGCTCGGCCGCCGGTTCGTCGGCGAGCTGCCGAAGGCCGTGGTCGACGCCGCGGAGGAGCACGGCCTGCCGCTGATCACGCTGGCTCGCGAGACGCCCTTCGTGCAGATCACCGAGTCGGTCCACGCCCGGATCATCGACATCCAGCTCGAGGAACTGCGGGCCTCGGAACAGCTGCACGAGGTGTTCACCGAGCTGTCGGTCGAGGGCGCGTCCCCGGCCGAGGTGCTCACCCAGGTCGCCCGCTTCTCCGGCCGCCCGGTGCTGCTGGAGAACCTGGCCCACCAGGTCCTGGCGTGCGACGCCGCCGGGGGCGACACCGGGACCCTGCTCGCCAACTGGGAGACCAGGTCGCGCGCGGTCATGCCGGCCGAGCGGACCGCCTACGACGCCGCCTCCGGATGGCTGGTGACCATGGTCGGCGCCCGCGGCCAGGACTGGGGGCGGCTCATCCTGCTCTGCGACGGCCCGCCCGGCCCCCGCGACATCGTGCTGGCCGAACGCGCGGCGACCACGCTCGCGCTGAGCCGCCTGCTGGAGCGGCACCAGGAGTCCCTGGAACGACAGGCGCACGGGACCATACTGACCGGCATCCTCACCCACGCGTACGCCGATCCCGACGAGGCCGCCGCCCGCGCCCGCGCCGTCGGCGTCCCGCTCACCGGCCGCCGGCTCGTCAGCGCGGTCATCCGGCTGACCGCGCCCGCCGGCACCGCGCTCCGCGAGCAGGCCAAACTGGGCGAGCTCGCCGAGGCCGGCGCCGCCGCCTGCCGGGAGGCCAAGCTGCCCGCCCTGGTCGGGGCGCTGGACCAAAGCCGCGTGGGGGTGCTGCTGCCGCTGCCGCCACGCATGGCCGCGGAGGCGGCGCTCGGCGCGCTGGCCGAGCGGCTGCGGGCGAACTTCGCCACACCGTTCGTGCTGGCGGCCGGCTCGGTCGTCGAGTCCATCAAGGACGTACGGCGCAGCTTCCTGGAGGCCGAGCAGGTGTCGGAGGTCGCCGTACGCCAGCCCGACGGGCGGGCGTTCTACCGCCTGCCCGATCTTCGGCTGCGTGGCCTGCTGCACCTGCTGCGCGACGACGCGCGGCTGCAGACCTTCGCCGAGCGCGAGCTGGGGGCCCTGCTGGCCTACGACGCCCAGCGGCACGGCGACCTGACCAGGATCCTGCGCATCTACCTCGACGCGGGACGCAACAAGGCGGTGGCCGCGCAGCGGGCGCACCTGTCCCGGCCCGCCTTCTACGACCGGCTGCGGCGGCTGGAGCGGGTTCTCGACACCGACCTCGACGACGTCGAGTCGTGCCTGTCGTTACACGTCGCGCTGCTCGCCCTGGAGACCTTCCGCCGCGAGAGCATCTGAACGGCCCGGCCCGCGAAGACGTTTTGCCCGTTAAGAGGCTCGATGAGCGGTTGCTCGCGGAGTTGCCGACACCCGGAACGTAGGTATGTCGTCCCGGGTGTAAGTCCTATCGCACCCGACTACTCTTCGTATACTCGCGCTCACGGGGTGAATCGTGCTTACCTCGAAGCGTGCCGACGATGAGCGAACCCAAAATCAGCCCGGCAGCCGTGGTCCGGGCCCTGTCCGCGCGATTCCCCGGATGGACCATCTGGTGGGGCGAGGCCACCTCCCGCTTCTGGGGCATGTCCCGGAGGCGGGACGGCTTGTTCGTCCACATTGAAGCCAGGTCCGCGCAAGAGTTCGTCCAGCGGGCCCGGGAGATGGACGCCGACGCCCCCTGATATGCCCCGGGCGGCGCTTATTTCGCTCTATGTCTGATTCGACAGACATAAGCAGCCGGGGTCGTTTGGGAATTTCATGGGCGTTGGCGGGTTTTCGTCATCTTCGTGCGCCGTTCTCGCCACGATGGTCTCCGCAAGGACCATCAATGGGGAGCAACCGCATGAGACGCCGCCTGTCCGCCGGGGCCGCCGCGCTGGCCCTGGCGGCGATCATCCCTTCGGCCCCGGCCGCCGCCGAACCCGTCGCCGGGCTGCCGACGACGAACTTCCCCCTCGGCGTACCCGGGGTCCCGAAGACGGCGGCCAAGAGCCTGGCCCCCGGAGTCGGCTACTTCACCCTTCGCCACGGGAAGCCGCAGGACGGGTACACCGTCAGCGTCGTCGTCAAGGGCAAGGACTTCATGTCCGAGGCCAACGCGCAGGCCCAGGCGGCCGCGGTGCAGGCGGCAGGTCTCGAGCCCGTCATCGTGAAGTTCACCCGGCCCGCGGTGGCCGACTATCCCGCGGGCGACTACTTCATGGTCCGGGTCGGCGCCTGGCCGCTCGACCGGAAGGCCGAGGCCGCCGCGGTCGCCGAGCGGCTCAAGGACGCCGGGGTGAACGCGAAGGTCGACTACCAGGGCGACGACGGCTTCGTCACCACCGGCCCCTGGGATGTGCGGGTCATCGTCGTCGATCCGCGTACGTTCCGCGGCTCCTACCGGGCCTCGCTGGGCGCGAGCGTGGCCAAGCGCGAGAAGGTCTCGGACATGGCCGCCGCCGGGAAGGCACTGGCCGCCGTGAACGGCGGCTTCTTCGACATCCACACGCTGCCCGCCTTCCGCGGCGACCCCACCGGCATCTCCGTCGTCGGCGGCAAACTGCTCAGCGAGGCCGTCGCCGGCCGCGTGGGCCTGGTTCTCCGGGGGCGTACGGCCCGCATCACCGAGTTGTCGTCCACGGTCACGGCCCGTGCGGCCGACGGGGCCGGCGCCGAGGTGACCGGCCTCAACCGGGTGCCGAAGCAGGACGAGCTGGTCATGTACACCGAGGAGCTCGGGCGGGACACCCCGAAGGACGACGGGATCGAGGTGGTCCTCGACGCCTCCGGCACGGTGACCTCCATCCGGGAGCCCGGCGGCCCCGTGACCCCCGGGACGCGCGTGCTGCACGGCGTCGGAGCCGCCGCCGGCTGGCTGTGGCAGCACGCGGCCCAGGGCACGATCGTCACGGTCACGACCCGGGTCACCGACCTGCGGACGAACAAGGCCATCCCGCTGACCCCGGAGACCAACATCATCGGCGGCGCGGTCGGCCTGGTCCGCGACGGCGCAACCTCGATCACCGCGTCGCGGGACGGCATGGCCAACACCAACATGATCCTCCGGCGCCATCCGCGTACGCTCGCCGGCGTCACCGGTGACGGCGCGCTCATCCTCGCCGTCGTCGACGGCCGCGCGCCGGGCCGCACGATCGGGGCCTCGTTCTTCGAGGCGGCCGGGCTCATGCGCTGGCTCGGCGCGCGCGACGCGATCAGCCTGGACGGCGGCGGGTCGAGCACCATGGTCGTCGGCACGACGGTGGTCAACCATCCATCCGACGGCACCGAACGGGCGGTCGGCGACGCCCTGCTGATCGTGGGCGCGCGCTGAGCCAGGCCGTGCCGGACACTCAGCCGGAGTACGCGTCCGTCCCGCTCACGCGTCGGACGGCCCCGCTCACGCGGACGACGCCGCGAGCAGGCGAGTGATCGACTCGTCGTCGCAGGTGTCCCAGAACACGCCCACGGTGTCTTCGAGGTGGTCGAACGAGGCCGCCTCGAAGAGCACCTCCTGATACTTCGTGATGTCGTACTGCGTGGTGCCCATCGCCGCGATGTCGAGCGGCCGGATGTCCATCCCGCGGAACTCCTCGATCTCGCCGTACGAGCTGAGG
>JADGHC010000120.1 GCA_019689655.1 Microbispora sp. | reverse complement strand
CGGCGCGGGGATCGGCGCAACGCCGGGACCGGCACGGCGCGGGGATCGGCGCGACGCGGGCTCCCGCCTCACGCAGGATCGCCGCCGACGCAGGGAGCCGAGCCCGGCATCACCGGGCGGCAGGCACACACTCCCCGAGCTTGCACCGTCAGGCACACACTCAACGGGCCCGCAGCCGGCAGGCAAGCACCTGGCAGGCACGCACTCCCCGGTGAGATGCGGCGGGACTGGCCGCGCCGGCGTCTGCCATCCCCCGCGTCGTACAGCCGGCCCCCGCGTTGCGCGGCGGCCCCCGCGTCATACAGCCGGCCGCCATGTCGTGTACGGCCGACCGCCGCGTCCCAGGCAGCGTGAACAGCGAGGGGCCGGTGGAGAGCGTGAAGCCGTCCCGCCGATGACCGGCCAGCGGCCGACCGCCCCCTCAACTTCGTCGGCTGATCCAGGCGGGGCGGGCCCGCCACGGGCCCGCCCCTGTGTACGGCCGGTCGCCGCGCTCGTACGCCCCGGTGCGCCACCCTGGCCGGCACGGCCGACGCGACTCCGCATGGGTCCGGCCAGTCCACCGGGATCTTTCGGTGCCACGCATCCCGGAACCCTAACTAGAACATATTCTAATTTAAGCCCGGATCTCGGTTCACGAACCAGTGACGACATGCGCCTGAAACCCGAAAGTCATATAGCCGCCAGGGCTTTTGTGACCGATGGGTAACCATCCGGAAGGAGCGGAAATCAGATAACGTGTTCCTATGCGCACTTCGCATGCAGTCGCCGACGCTCCACCACCGCTTCCCGAAGGGCCCTCGGGCAGGGGCAGCCATCGAGCCCCGGCCACTCCCGGGGTCCGCACCCGGAGCCAGCACCAACGGCGCCGGCGCATCGTGCAGGCGGCGGCTGCCCTCGCCTCCCGTGGCGGCGTCGAGGCGATGCAGATGCGCACGGTCGCCGAGCGCGCGGGCGTCGCCCTTGGCACGCTCTACCGCTACTTCCCCTCGAAGATGGATCTGGTCGTGGCGGTGGTCGGCGAGGAGATCGACCTGCTGGAGTCCAGCATCGAGAGGCGTCCGCCGAACGCCGCACACCCGGCCGGCCGCGCGGTCGACGTCTTGATGCGGGCCACGCGGGGCCTGATGCGCGAGCCGGAGCTCGCCGACGCGCTCATCCGCTCTCTGATCATGGCGGACGTGGAGACGCCGTTCGGCGACCGCATGGCGGGCTTGCTGCTGCGCGTCGCCACCGACGGCCGCACGGTGGATCTGCCCGCGGAGGACCAGCTCGCGCTCACCAGCTCCCTGACGGGAGTCTGGGTGCAGGAGTTGCTCGAGATGCTGCGCGGGCGACGCACTTTCGAGCAGATCCAGCACCGCATCGAGATCGCCGCCGAGCGGCTTCTGGCGGGTTTCTAGATTTTCCTTCTATTGAAGATCGCCTTTCCTCGCCGGAGCATCGGCGGCACGCAACCGGTCGCGAGATCGCCAAGCCGGATGGGCGGCGTCGGTCAATCACCCTTATGCGGTAGAACGAGTTCCAGCTTTATTGGAACAAATTCCAATATCGCGGGCCGTCCCGTTCCGCGCCGTATGGCCGGGGTGCCCGGCCCGGGCCGCACCGAGACGCCACACACCCTGGTCGGGCCGCAGGAACGGCGGTCGCACACCCGAGGTCCGGTCTTCCCGGACCGCTCGCTCGTCCGGGGACGACGTGGACCCGGCCGTACAATTCCGGGAACGGGCCGGGCGCGGCCCCCACGACGAAGGCGCGCGGCAGGGAGACGGGGCGTGGCGGTCACCGACGAGGCGATCAGCAGGATCAAGGACATGATCCTGTCGGGCGAGCTCAGCCCGGGCGATCGGCTGCCCCGGGAGGCGGACCTGGCCGAGCGGCTGGGGTTGTCCCGCAACTCGCTGCGGGAGGCCGTCCGCGCGCTCGCCCTGATCAACGTGCTCGACGTGCGGCAGGGCGACGGCACCTACGTCACCAGTCTCGAGCCGCGCCTGCTGCTCGACGCCTTGTCGTTCGTGGTCGACTTCCACCAGGACGACACGGTCCTCCAGTTCTTCGAGGTACGGCGCATCCTCGAACCCGCGGCGACCGCGATGGCGGCGACCCGGATGACCGACGACGACATCGCCGAGCTGCGCGACATCCTGGACGCCTTCCCCGAGGAGCCGACCACGGAGGACTTCGTCGCCAACGACCTGCGGTTTCACCAGCGGATCGCCGAGGGGGCCGGCAATCCCGTGCTCAGCTCACTCATCGAGAGCATCTCCGGCCCGACCGCACGGGCCCGCATCTGGCGCGGCCTCACCCAGGAGGGCGCGGCCGAGACGACGCGGGCGCAGCACACCGCCATCTACGAGGCCATCGCCGGCCGCCAGCCGGAGATCGCCCATGCCTGGGCGACCGTCCACATCGCGGGCGTCGAGGAGTGGCTGCGCCGCGCCCTGTGAGGTCTCCCCCGCCACGCCCAGCTCGACGCCGTATCTCCACCGCACGGCCGGAGCCCCGCGCCGCGTCTCGGCCTCGACACCGATCGCCCCGCACCCCAGCCCGGGACCCGCAAGGAGGACCGCACCGTGCCCCGTGCACACATCCCTGTCGCACGGCCGACCCACGAAAAGGACCGCGCCGTGCCCCGTGCACACGTCCCTGCCCCACGGCCGGACCCCGCACCGTACGCCGGAACCCGGCACCGCACCTCAGCCGCGTACAGACGAGCGCTCCCCCGCCCGGATGGTCACGAGGGCCGGACCGGCGAGGCCCGGGACTCGTGCGCCTCGACGAGGGACTTCGGCGCGGTGAGATACCACGCCTCGGTGACCAGCTCGAACAGCTCGTCAGGGTCGATCTTCGCCAGGTGGACGACGACCCAGCCGAAGCGCCCCGCCGTGAACTGCGGCTCGAACACCTCGGGCCGCTCCGCCACCAGCGCGATCTGCTCCTCGATCGTCGCCTTGAGGCCCACCGTCTCGGTGCGCTCCCACAGGTAGCCGAAGCCCTTGCCGCGCACCTTGAACGAGACCCAGTCGCCGCCCTCGCTCTGCCGCACCTCGGGCAACCGGTCCAGCATGTCGAGGAACTCCTCGACGCTCACACCCATGCGCCCAGTCATACCAGGGCCCACCGACAGAAACGACGGTAGCGATTTGTCACCGCTTGGCCACTCTCCGCGTCACCCCTCCGTATCGCCCGGCGCAGCGGCACGCCGCATAATTCACAGAAGGGCGCGTAAGCGCTGGTCAGACCGCCGCTGAGCGCCGACAGGGCCGTCCCCTCCTCGTGCCGAGGGCAGCCGAACCCGATTAGGTGGACGCAATGGAGATCAACCTCGTCGACAAGGACCGTTACGCGCGCGGCGGGGTCCCCCACGACCAGCTCCGCTGGCTCAGGGACAACGCGCCCGTCTACTGGCACGAGGGAGAGGGCGACTGGCCCGGCTTCTGGGCGATCACCAAGCACGCGGACGTCGTCCACGTCTCCCGGCACTCCGACCTGTTCTCCTCGGCCCGCAAGCTGGCGCTGTTCGACGAGATGCCCGAGGAACAGCGCGCGTTCCAGCGGCTGATGATGCTCAACCAGGACCCGCCCGAGCACACCCGGCGGCGCTCACTGGTCAACCGCGGCTTCACGCCACGGCAGATCGGGCGGCTGGAGGAGCACATCAGGGACATCTGCCACACGCTGCTCGACGAGGTCCAGGGCAAAAGCGATGTCGACTTCGTCCGGGACATCGCCGCGCCGTTGCCGCTGTATGTGATCTGCGAGCTGCTCGGCGCGCCGGTCGAGGACCGGGACAAGCTCTTCGAGTGGTCCAACCGCATGATCGGCAACGACGACCCCGACTACTCCACCAGCCCGGAGCAGGGACACGCCGCCGCCCTCGAGGTCTACTCGTACGCCCACACGCTGGCCGCGGCGCGCAGGCGGGACCCGCGTGACGACATCGTCACCAAGCTGCTGCAGCCCGACGAGAACGGGCAGACGCTGACCGAGGAGGAGTTCGACCTGTTCGTCCTGCTGCTGATCGTGGCGGGCAACGAGACCACCAGGAACGCGGCCTCCGGCGGCATGCTGGCCCTCTTCGAGCACCCGGACCAGTGGAGGCGGCTGGTGGACGACCCCTCCCTCGCCAGGACCGCCGCCGACGAGATCGTCCGCTGGGTGTCCCCGGTCAACATGTTCCGGCGTACGGCGACCGCGGACACCGAGATCCGCGGCCGGCGGATCGCCGAGGGCGACAAGGTGGTGGTCTTCTACGCGTCGGCCAATCGCGACGCCGAGGTGTTCGAGCGGCCCGACGAGTTCGACATCGGCCGCGACCCCAACCCGCACATCGGCTTCGGCGGCGGCGGAGCGCACTTCTGCCTCGGCAATCACCTGGCCAAGCTGGAGCTTCGGGTGCTGTTCGAGGTGCTGGCCCGGCGTCTGCCCGGCATCCGTCAGGCGGGCGAGGCCACCCGGCTGAGGTCCAACTTCATCAACGGCATCAAGACGCTGCCGGTCACCCTCGGCTGACGGCCGCCGGAACCGCCGACTGCCGAAGCCGCGGGAGCCGGAGCCCGCCGCCGCACCGGGAAAGCCCGAAGTCCGGGCCCTCGGGCGAACCCGGCCGCCGGAAGGTCAGGCCCAGGAGGAGTCCTGCTCGGGGTCGCCGCCGTCGGCGAGCAGGCGCAGGTCGGCCTCGACCATCATCGCCACGAGCTCCTCGAACGACACCGTCGGCTCCCAGCCGAGCTGTGTGCGGGCCTTCTTCGGGTCCGCGCACAGCAGGTCGACCTCCGCGGGACGGTGCAGGGACGGGTCGCACACGACGTACCGCTCCCAGTCCAGGCCGGCGGCGGCGAAGGCGGCCTCGACCAGCTCGCGCACCGAGTGCATGCGCCCGGTGCCGATGACGTAGTCCTCGGGCTGGTCGGCCGACATCATCATGTGCATGGCCCGGACGAAGTCGCCGGCGAATCCCCAGTCGCGGCGCGCCTCCAAATTGCCCAGGCGCAGCTCCGTGGCCATGCCGAGCTTGATCCGCGCCACGCCGAGCGAGACCTTGCGGGTGACGAACTCGGCGCCCCGCCGGGGCGACTCGTGGTTGAACAGGATGCCCGACACCGCGAACATCCCGTACGACTCGCGGTAGTTCTGCGTGAGGAAGTGCCCGTACGCCTTCGCGACGCCGTACGGCGACCTGGGGTGGAAGGGCGTGCGCTCGGTCTGCGGCGTCTCTCTGACCTGGCCGAACATCTCCGACGACGACGCCTGATAGAAGCGGATCTGCCCGGTCGGCGCACCGCGTGAGGCGGTGATCCCCGAGCAGACGCGGATCGCCTCGAGCACGCGGAGCACGCCCATTCCGGTCACCTCGGCGGTCAGCTCGGCCTGCTCCCACGACATCGGCACGAACGAGATGGCCCCCAGGTTGTAGACCTCGTCCGGCTGCACCTTCTCCACGGCCGCGATCAGCGACCCCTGATCGAGCAGGTCGCCGCGGACCAGCCGGACGTCCTGCAGAAGCCGGCGTACGCGCGGGACGCGGGGGTTGGACTGCCCGCGGACCAGGCCCCAGACCTCGTATCCCTCGCTCAGCAGGTGCTCGGCGAGATAGGAGCCGTCCTGACCGGTGATGCCGGTGATCAGCGCACGCCTGGCCAACGGATCCTCCTCCTAGCGCCCAGCTTGGCCTATGAGAGGCGAATGTACCGCCATGCCCACCACTGCCCGCATACGCCAAGCAGACCGATGCTAGAACGTGTTACACCGAATATCGTTCAGGTAAGCTAACACCCCAGGTCGAACCGGGTGAGGGTCATGCGAGGACCCTTTCCACATCACCTGCCCCATCTAAGGTCAAATGGTAGTGTTCCTGGCAGCAGCCCCACCGGGGCACGGCGGGAAACCGGCTGGAAAGGGGTGCCTCTTGGCGGAGAGGCTGCGCGTCGCGCTGCTGTCCTACCGCAGCAAGCCCACCTGCGGCGGCCAGGGGGTGTACCTGCGCCACATAAGCCGCGAACTCGTCGCTCTGGGCCACCACGTCGAGGTCTTCTCCGGCCAGCCCTATCCGGAGCTGGACGAGGGCGTGATCCTCAACAAGGTGCCGAGCCTGGACCTCTACCGCGACGAGGATCCGTTCCGCACCCCGAAACGCGAGGAGTATCGCGACTGGATCGACGTGCTCGAGTTCGCCACCATGCGGACGGGCGGCTTCCCCGAGCCGCTGACGTTCAGCCTGCGGGCCTACCGGGAGCTCAAGCGGCGGCGGGGCGACTTCGACGTGGTCCAGGACAACCAGACCCTCGGGTACGGCCTGCTCGGCATCAAGAGGATGTTCCCGGTGGTCGGCACCATCCATCACCCGATCAGCGTGGACCGGCGGATCGAGCTGAAGGACGCCACGGGCTGGCGGCGGCTGTCGCTGCGCCGCTGGTACGGGTTCGTCCGCATGCAGAGCGTCGTGGCGCCCCGGCTGAGCCCGATCCTGACCGTCAGCCAGTCGTCGCTCGCCGACATCCACCGCGACTTCAACGTGCCGCAGTCCAACATGCGGCTGATCCCGCTCGGCGTGGACACGCGGTTCTTCCACCCCCGGCCCGAGCTGCCGAAACGAGCCGGCTCCATCGTGGCGGTCGCCAGCGCGGACTCACCCATGAAGGGCGTGGCGACCCTGCTGCGCGCGGTCGCCAAGCTCGCCACCGAGCGCGAGGTCAACCTCACCGTGGTGAGCAGACCCACCCCCGGGGGACCCACCGAGCAGCTCGTCGACGAGCTGTCGCTGCACGACCGCGTACGGTTCGTGCACGGCATTCCGGACGAGGAGCTGGCCGAGCTGATCGCCACCTCCGAGGTCGCGGTGGTCCCCTCGCTCTATGAGGGCTTCTCGCTGCCGGCCGTCGAGCACATGGCGTGCGGCACCCCGCTGGTCGCCTCCCGTACGGGCGCCCTGCCCGAGGTGGTCGGCGACGCGGCCGTGCTGGTCACGCCCGGCGACCCCGAGGAGCTGGCCGCCGTGCTGCGCCGCCTGCTCGACTCCCCCGGGGAACGCGCGGAGTACGGCCGGCGCGGCTACGACCGCGTGATGGAGCGGTACGCGTGGCCGGTCGTCGCCCGCCGGACGGTCGAGGCGTACCACGAGGCGATCGCCGCGCACCGCGCCTCCCGATGACCACCTCGCGGCGACTCCCCCAATCCCCACGAAAGGCAGAGCCCTGTGCTGACCGTCGACTTCAACCGGCTGCCCGTCGGACCGGGCCACCGCGTTCTCGACCTCGGGGCCGGTGGTGGCCGGCACGCCTTCGAGGTGCTGCGCCGGGGCGCCGACGTGGTCGCCTTCGACATGGACGCCGCCGAGCTGGAGAACGTGGCGGCCATGTTCGCGGCCATGGACAAGGAGGGTGAGGTCCCCGCGGGGGCGACCGGTGAGACCGTCGTCGGCGACGCCCTCGACATGCCGTTCCCCGACGCCTCGTTCGACCGGGTCATCGCCGCCGAGGTGCTCGAGCACATTCCGGACGACATGACGGCGATGCGGGAGATCGTCCGCGTGCTGAAGCCGGGCGGCCTGGCCGCGATCACGGTGCCGAGCTTCCTGCCCGAGCGGATCTGCTGGGCCCTGTCGGAGGAGTACCACACCACCCCCGGCGGACATATCCGGATCTATACGTTGGCGGAGCTGCGGGCGAAGCTGAAGGCCTCGGGGCTGAAGGTCGGCGGCCACCACTACGCCCACGGACTGCACTCGCCGTACTGGTGGATCAAGTGCGCGGTCGGGGTGCACAACGACGATCACCCCCTGGCCAAGGCCTACCACGAGCTGCTCGTCTGGGACATCATGAAGCGGCCCCTCGCCACCCGGCTGGCCGAGGCCGTGCTCAACCCCCTGATCGGCAAGAGCGTGGTGGTCTACGCCCGGAAGCCGGCATGAGGCGGACGCCGGACGTTCCCGGGATCATCACCGCCGAGCAGGTCGTCCGTACGGCCGAGAGCATCGCCGCCATCCAGGACGACCAGGGCGGCGTCCCCTGGCCCGAGGGCCACATCGACGCGTGGAACCACGTCGAGTGCCTGATGGCGCTGACCGTGGCCGGGCTGCACGAGGAGGCCCGCAAGGGCTACGACTGGCTCGTACGGCACCAGCGCCCCGACGGCTCCTGGCCCATGAAGGTCCGCGACGGCGCGCCCGTCGAGGAGGCCGGCGAGTCGAACCACGCGGCGTACGTCGCGGTGGGGGTCTGGCACGACCTGCTGGTGACCGGCGACGAGGACTTCGCCCGGTCGATGTGGCCCGTGGTGGCGCGGGCCCTCGACTTCGTCATCGGCCTGCAGACCGCGCGCGGCGAGATCCTCTGGCAGCGCGACGCCGAGGGGCGCCCGGCGGACTACGCCCTGCTCACCGGGTGCTCGTCCATCTATCAGGGCCTGCGGTGCGGCGCGCTGCTCGGCGAGCGGCTGGGCGACCCGCAGCCCGACTGGGAGCTCGCCGCCGACCAGCTCGGCCACGTGATCGCCGAGCATCCGGAGGCGTTCGCCGACAAGAGCCGGTTCTCGATGGACTGGTACTACCCCGTGCTCGGCGGCGCCGTACGCGGCGCGGCGGCGGCCCGGCGGTTCGACCGGGACTGGGACACCTTCGTGGTGCCCGGCCTCGGCGTGCGCTGCGTCTCCGACCAGCCCTGGGTGACCGGCGCGGAGTCGTGCGAGCTGGTGCTCGCGCTCGACGCCGCCGGGCTGCGGGAGCGGGCGCTCGCGGTGTTCGCCGACATGCAGCACCTGCGCCACGAGGACGGGTCCTACTGGACCGGCTGGCAGTTCGTGAACGAGCGGCACTTCCCCGACGAGCGGTCGGGCTACACGGCCGCCGCGGTGGTGCTCGCCGCCGACGCCCTCGCCCGCGCGACCCCGGGTTCGGGGATCTTCCGCGACGCCGGCGGCCGGCGGGCCCGCATCACCGGCGAGTGCGGCTGCGAACGCGCCCGTGCCTGATCAGACTCTTTCGAGCACGCGCAGCGATCCGACGGCCCGCACCTCGCGGAAGGCGCCCGACTCCAGCGCGCGCAGATAGACCCGGTACGGCGCCTGCCCGCCGTCGGCCGGGTCGGGATAGATGTCGTGGAAGACGAGCGCGCCGCCCTTCATGACGCGTGGCGCCCATCCCTCGTAGTCGGCCGTCACCGGCTCCTCGGAGTGGCCGCCGTCGATGAACAGCACGGCCAGCGGAGTGGACCAGTGCCGGGCGACCGTCGCCGAGTCGCCCACGATCGCGATCACCACGTCCTCCAGGCCGGCGGCGGCGATCGTGTCGCGGAAGAACGGCAGCGAGTCCATCCGCCCGGTCTTCGGGTCCACCAGCTCGGGATCGTGGTGCGGCCAGCCCGGCTGGATCTCCTCCGATCCCCGGTGGTGGTCCACCGTGAACACCACCGTGCCCGCGCGCCGCGCCCCGGCCCCCAGGTAGACGGCCGACTTGCCGCAGTAGGTGCCGATCTCGCAGATCGGCCCGCGGGAGCCGTACGCGCAGGCGATCTCGTACAGCGCCTCGCCCTCGGCGGGCGGCATGAACCCGCGCGCCTCCTCGGCGGCGCGGCGCAGGTCGTCGGGCATCGGGGTCACCATGACCGGCACCCTATCCGACACCCGAACGATATTCGGCCCACCCCTTGTCCGCCTTGCTGGAACGTGTTCTACTTTGCTTCGTGAATCAGCGCGCCCGCATCGCGATGAACGAGGAGGAGATCGCCGCGCTGCTGCGGGAGGCCCGCAAGCTCCAGCTCGGGACGATCAATCCCGACGGCACGCCTCACCTCGTCACGATGTTCTACGGGCTCGACGGCGGCCGCGTGACCTTCTGGACGTACGCCAAGTCGCAAAAGGCCCGCAACATCGCGCGCGACCCGCGGGTGAGCTGCCTGATCGAGGCCGGGGACGAGTACGCGCAGTTGCGCGGCGTGCTCGTCTACGGCAAGGCGCAGCTGATCGACGACCCGGCGGCCGTCCTGGAGGTCGGCCTGGAGGTCACCCGGCGGATGACCGGCGCGCCCGTCGACCCCGAGACGCGGGGATACGTCGAGCACACCGCGCGCAAACGCGTGGCCTACCTGGTCGAGCCGGTCCGCGTCGTCTCCTGGGATCACCGCAAGCTCGGCGGCGATAGCGTGAACTCCAGCGCCACATGACGCACAGAAGGAGAACGCGCCATGAAGATCGAGGTCGACTACGACGTGTGCGAGGCCAACGCCGTCTGCATGGGCCTGGCCCCCGAGGTGTTCGAGGTCGACGACGACGACAACCTCCACGTGCTGATGCCCGAGCCGCCCGCCGAGCTGCTCGACCGGGTCCGCCACGCGGTCCGGTCGTGCCCCAAGGCCGCGCTGTCGCTCAAGGAGGAGTGACCGCGCCACCCCACCCAGGAATCACCAGGAGGTCCCCATGCGCGGTGCGCTGTTGCACGCGGTCGGCGACGAGCTCGACATCAGAGACGACTTCACGCTGACGCCGGTGGGCCCGGGTGACGTCCGGGTGCGGGTGAAGGCCACCGGGGTCTGCCACTCCGACCTCTCGGTGCTCACCGGGGTGATTCCGCAGCCGCTCCCGATCATCCCCGGTCACGAGGGCGCGGGCGAGGTCGTCGAGGTGGGCGACGGCGTGACCACCGTGCGGCCGGGCGACCACGTCATCATCAACTGGACGCCCGCCTGCGGCGACTGCCCGCACTGCGTGGGCGGCCAGCCGAACCTCTGCACGACGTACATGGCCAAGAGCTTCAGCGAGCCGCGCTTCCGGTTCGACGGCCAGACCCCGGCGTTCGGCATGGCCGGGTGCGGCACCTGGGCCGAGGAGATCATCGTGCCGTGGCAGGGGGCGATCAAGGTCGACCCGGACGTGCCGTACGAGGCGGCGGCGCTGATCGGCTGCGGCATCACGACGGGCGTCGGCGCGGTGCTCAACACCGCCAAGGTGCGCCCCGGCGCGACCGTCGCGGTCGTCGGCTGCGGCGGCGTCGGCCTGTCGGTGATCCAGGGCGCCCGCATCTCCGGCGCGGCCACGATCCTCGCGATCGACCCGGTGGAGTCCAAGCACGCGCTCGCGAAGAAGGTGGGCGCCACGCACGCCTGCACCCCCGATCAGCTCCCCGACGCCGTCGCCACGCTGACCGGCGGCATGGGCTTCGACCACGGCTTCGAGGTGGTCGGCAAGTCGGCGGCCATCATGACGGCCTGGCGGGCCACGCGGCGCGGCGGCGACGTCGTCATCGTCGGCGCGGGCGCCGCGGACGACACGGTGCCGCTGAACGCCTTCTCCCTGCTGTTCGAGGGCAAGAACATCCTCAGCTCGCTGTACGGCGGCGCCGACGTCCGCAGAGACTTCCCGCGCTTTGTGAACCTCTACAAGGCGGGCATGCTCGACCTCGACAGCCTGATCAGCTCGCGCATCGGGCTCGGCGACCTGAACGAGGCCGTCGAGGCCCTGCGCGGCGGCGAGGTGCTGCGCCAGATCGTGCTGTTCGACTGAGCCGTCCTCCGGAGATCTCCCCGAGTGGGGGGATATGTCCGGCCGGCCGGGGTAGCCGGAACCGGGATATGCAGACGTTCCTGCCGTACCCGGACTTCGCGGCCACCGCCCGCGTCCTCGACCCGCTCCGCCTCGGCAAGCAGCGGGTCGAGGCCCTGCAGGTCCTGCGTACGCTCACCATCCCCGGGTACGGCTGGCGGCACCATCCGGTGGCGCACATGTGGGCCGGGTATGAGGAGGCGCTGGTCCGCTACGGCCTGGAGATCGTCGCGGCCTGGCGCGACCTGGGCCGCGCCGACACCTGCGCCGCCACCATGACCGGGGAGCTGCGCGGCTTCCTGGGCATCGCGGCGCCCCGCACCCAGGCGGCCCTCGCGGCGGCGGGGGAGCTGCCGCCCTGGCTTGGCGACCCCGCCTTCCATCGCAGCCACCGCTCGTCCCTGCTGCGCAAGGACCCCGGGTTCTACCGCCCGCTGTTTCCCGGGGACCCCGACGATCTCCCCTACGTCTGGCCCGAATCCGACCGGGTCAACGCCCTGCTCCCGCCCCACCGCACCCGGTAGCACCGTAGAGGTGAGCGCCAAGTGGGCTCCCCCGCTGGAGTTCATCCGGCAGGAGTGCGAGGATCCGGCGTCTCCCCTGTTCGGCGTGCCGGAATCCGTCCTCCTCGCGGAGTTCCCCACGCCCGATCAGGCCCGCCGGGTGCTGGAAGCGGTCGGCAGCGGCGACAGGACGCACGCCGCCATCGCCGCGACGGCGGGCGGGCGCGAGGGACCACTGCAGTCCGGTTCGCTCTCCCCTCTCCTGCGGAGGCTCACCGAGGAGAAGCGCGTCCTGGCGGTGGACGTGCCGTTGTCCGTCCAGCCCGGGAAGCCGGCGCTGTATCGCATCCGCGACCACAACCTCCGGATGTACCTGGGCGTCCTGCGCGCCGCGGCGGAACACGCGCATCGCGGACGGCCCGATCTCGCCTTCGGACTCGTACGGCGACGCTGGGCGAGCCTGCGGGGGCGGGCCGTAGAACCGATCGTCCGACAGGCGCTGGGCCTGGCCGCCGCGGCGGGAGAACTGCCCTGGCCGGACGCGGAGGCCGTCGGCGGATGGTGGAACCGCCGCTTCTCCCCCGAGGTGGACCTGGTCGGCGCGGACCGGGCGCCGGTGGCGCGGCGGGTGCTGTTCGCGGGCTCGATCAAGTGGCTCGGCACGCCGTTCGACAGCCACGACCTGGCCGCGCTGCGCCGCGACGCGGCGCAGGTGCCGGGCTTCGACCCGGAGGCGGGCGGCCTCGCGGTGGTGTCGTTGTCCGGGGTCCATCCCTCGGTGGAGGGCATAGGCCTGACGTGGGGCGCCGACGACGTGGTCGCGGCGTGGGGGTGAGGCCCCGCCGTACGCGGACCAGGTAGAGCGCGGCGGGCACGGCGAAGGGCCGGGCGCCCCTGACCGAGCGCCCGGCCCGTACCCACCGCCGACCGGGAAGACGACCGGGAGACTCCGGAGAGCGGAGGCCGGGCGCCGCCGTCCCCGCCCCCCCCCCCCCCCCCCCCAAGAACCCGGCCCCCCCGGGGGGGGAGGCCCCCGGCGAC
>JADGHC010000119.1 GCA_019689655.1 Microbispora sp. | reverse complement strand
AGGGAGGGGCGGGGAACACGAGCGCGGAGGTGGAAGATGCGATACAAGGCGATGTTCGCCGCCGGGCTGGCCATCGGCTACGTCCTCGGCACCCGGGCCGGGCGTGAGCGCTACGAGCAGATCAAGCGTTTCGCGCAGCGCCTCGCGGACAGCCCCACGGTGCAGGAGGCGGCGGGGCTGGTCGGCGCCCAGGCCTCGAAGATGGCGGGCAAGGCCAAGGACCTCGCGAGCGACAAGGTGCCGTTCCTGAGGAAGACGGAGACCTGGGAGGCCGACAGGACCGACCGGGTCGGCACGGCCACCGGCTGGCCGGCCGGCAGCGACCAGACCCCCTGAGCGCTCCCCCGGGGCCCGGCCCGTCACGTGGGCGGCCCCGCGGCAGATCCGCAGGCCCGGTTGCGGTGCTCCGCCTCCCCCGTGGAGAACCGAGCCCGGCCGTGCGCGACATCGACTCGACGCCCCCACACAGACCCCATCGGCGAGCCCTCCGGCGTCCGTGCCGGGGGCTCACCTTTTTCCGTGCGTCCGGTCATCTTTCCGTGCGTCCGGGTGGCGCCGCCCGCACACGCGGCCCGTCGCGCCCGCGCCCGTACCCACGTGGCGGCCGCGCCCGCGTTCCGGCCGCCGCCGTAAGCCGCCGGGTCACACGCCGAGGCTGCGCCGTACCTCTTCGAGCGCCTGCTCGGCGTGGGCTCGCAGGCCAGGGTCCTGCGCGTCGAGCCCGGGGTCGAAGATGAACTCCCAGCGCAGGGTGTCGTAGCCGGGGATCCGGCGGGCGACCAGGCGCACTCCCCCGCGGCCGTTGATGGTCACGTGCCGGCTCGCGACGATCGTCGAGGTCACCCGTTCGCGGATCGTCTCCGGCAACGTGCCCGGCTCGGGCAAGGCGGCCCGGTGGACGAACCCGTCCGTCATGGTGACCGTGACGCCGTCCTCATCCCACACGGCCTTGTCCATCAGGTGCCACGGCAGCCGGGGCCCGCCCGGCAGGTGCAGGGCCAGGGTGGTCGCGACGACGTGGCCGCCCTCCGGCGTACGCGCGTGGCTGATCGGGCGCTCGCCGCTCTCCAGGGCGAGAGCCGTACGGGCCTCACGGGGCAGCCGGGAGCCGAACAGGCGGGACAGCAAGGGCTTGGAAGCAGTCACAGGAGCACCGCCAGCGATACGACGACCATCGACACCCCGAGGCTATCCGCAGCCGGATTCCCCTTGCCGTACGGCCCCGGGGCGCGGGCACGCCTCGCGGCTGCGCGGCCTGCCCCGCCGGGCGCCCGGCCCGGCTTCCGGGCGCCACCGCCCGAGCACCGGCGGGACGGGGACGGCGGGGCCGGACACGCGACGAGCGCCTCCCCGGGGCGGGAGGCGCTCGTCCGCCGTGGCGGCGTAGCCCGGCTGGTCACGCCGGCCGGCGCCGGTCCCCTTCCTTCCGGACAGTCCGGACCAGTCATGTCGCCCGGGGCGGTACGGAAGCGCCCGGGCCGGTCGCCGCCGGCGATCACGCCCGAGGCGGCCGCGCCGGGCGGCGTGTCCCGGCGACGTACGGGCCGTCAGTCGAGGTAGTCCCGGAGCATCTGGGCGCGGGTGGGGTGGCGCAGCTTGGCCAGCGTCTTGGACTCGATCTGGCGGATGCGCTCACGCGTCACGCCGAACTCCCGGCCGACCTCCTCCAGAGTGCGGGGGTGGCCGTCGGAGAGGCCGAACCGGAGCTGGATGATCCGCTGCTCCCGCTCCGACAACGTGGCCAGGATGTCGTCGAGCTGGTCCTGCAGCATGATGAAGGCCGCGGCCTCCATCGGCACCACGGCGTCGGCGTCCTCGATGAAGTCGCCGAGGTCGGAGTCCTCCTCGCCGATGGGCGCCTGGAGCGAGACGGGCTCCTGCGCGATGCGCTGGATCTCCACCACGCGCTCGATGGGCAGGTCCATCTCGGCGGCGATCTCCTCGGGGGCCGGCTCCCGGCCGAGGTCCTGGTGGAGCTGCCGCTGCACCCGCACCAATTTGTTGATCGTTTCGACCATGTGCACGGGAATCCGGATCGTTCTCGCCTGGTCGGCGATGGCCCGGGTGATCGCCTGGCGAATCCACCAGGTGGCGTAGGTCGAGAACTTGTATCCCTTGGTGTAGTCGAATTTCTCGACCGCCCGGATGAGGCCGAGATTGCCCTCCTGAATGAGATCCAGGAAGAGCATTCCGCGTCCTACATAGCGTTTTGCGATCGAGACCACGAGCCTGAGGTTGGCCTCGATGAGCCGCTGCTTGGCGCGGACGCCCTCCCACACCACGTCTTCCAGTTCCGGCCTGGTGAATCTGGCGCTGGGGTCCGTACAGAGCTTGTCCTCGGCGAACAGGCCCGCCTCGATGGCCTTGGCCAGCTCCACCTCCTCCTCGGCGGTGAGCAGCGGCACCCTGCCGATCTCCCGGAGGTAGATCCTGACCAGGTCGCTGGTCGAAGCTCGATTGCCGATATCCTCCTCGTCCGGCCTGCCGGGTTCCTCGTCGCCCTGTGGCTCGAGGACCTCAACCCCGTTCTCGGCGAGCATCCGCACGACGCCTTCCAGGGCGTCCGCGGGCAACTCGGATCGGTCGAGCGCGGCGGCCACGTCGTCAACCGTGACGCTCCCGCGTTCCCTTCCCTTCGCGACAAGGTCCGCCACCCGGTCTACCGATGACGGCCTGCTTGACAGCACCGATGCACCCACGCAACACAGTGTGCAGGAAGTGCACCACTAAATGGCAGGCCTATTTTTGTCACCCAAGGTAAGGCAGAAGTCAATACCGAATCGAGATCTAAATATATGTTTGACGGCCGGGAGATCTGGAAAGAAAGGTTAATTCAGGCCCCGCTGGCACGATCTCGCAACACCCGTCGCTGCTGTTCCAGGGCCACGAGTTCGCCGAACAGCCGGTTGTACTCCTGCTGCTCCTCGACCGGGTTCAGCCGCTGCAGCCGCGACTTCACCTGGGCGATGGCCCGGCCGACCGCGACCTCCTGAATCTTGGCCAGGACGGCCGCACCGTACCGATCCTCGGCGTTGGCGTCGGCGCGCACGGCCTCGACCGCGAACCGGGTGACGAGCGCCCTCAGGTCGATGCCGGTCTCGCCCGCCGTCCCGGCGTCGGCCTGCTCAAGCAGCCGGTCGACCCACTCGCGCCCGCCGGGCCCGCCGGCGACGGTGCCTCCGGCCGCCATGATGAGCTCGTACAGGGCGACGTGCTCGGGCAGGGTGAACGCCGCCGCGCCGAGCGCGTCGAACTCCGGGCCGAGCAGCGCGGGCCGTTGCACGGCGAGCTTGAGCGCCTCGGCCTCCAGCCGTGGGGGGGGGTCCAGGGGCTCCCGCCGCACCGGAGCGGACCGCGCCGCCGCCGCACCGGCCTGCTGCCGGCGGCCCGGGGCGCGCCCGCCGTCCTGGGCCCGCGCCACGACCTGCTGGACGCGCTGGATGACGAAGCCCTCGTCCATGAAGCCGAGCCAGCGGTCGAGGTCCACCACGTACGTCTTGCGCAGCCCCGGGTCCTTGATCGAGGCCACCACGGGCGCGGCGGCGTCGAGCGCGGCCAGTCGGCCCTCGTTGGTGTTGAGGTCGTAGCGGGACAGGATGCTGCGGATCGCGAAGGCGAACAGCGGCTCACGGCTGGCGATCAGGTCGCGCACGGCGGCGTCGCCCTGCTTGATCCGCAGGTCGCAGGGGTCGAGGCCGTCGGGCTGCACGGCGACGAAGGTCTGCGTGACGAACTTCTGCTCGTCCTGGAACGCGCGCAGGGCGGCCTTCTGCCCCGCCGAGTCGCCGTCGAAGGTGAAGATCACCTCGCCCCGGAACTCCGCCTGGTCGAGCAGCAGGCGGCGCAGGACCTTGATGTGGTCCTCGCCGAAGGAGGTGCCGCAGGTGGCCACCGCGGTCGGTACCCCGGCCAGGTGACAGGCCATGACGTCGGTGTAGCCCTCGACGATGACGGCCTGGGACCGGCGGGCGATCTCCCGCTTGGCGAGGTCCACGCCGTACAGCACCGAGCTCTTGTGGTAGATCGGGGTTTCGGGCGTGTTCAGGTATTTGGGGCCGTCGTCGGAGTCGAACAGCTTGCGCGCGCCGAAGCCGATGACGTCTCCGGTGATGTCGCGGATCGGCCAGATCAACCGGCCGCGGAACCGGTCGACGGGGCCGCGCCTGCCCTCACGGGCCAGGCCGCCCTTGATCAGCTCCTGGGCGCCGAACCCGCGCCCGATCAGGTGCCGCGACAGGGCGTCCCACTCGTTCGGCGCGTAGCCCACGCCGAAGTGCTCGGCGTCGGCCCGCTCGAAGCCGCGCTCGGACAGAAAGCGCCGCCCGGGTGCCGCCTCCGGGCTCGACAGATGCTCGGCGTAGAACTCGGCGGCGGCGCGGTGCGCCTCGATCAGGCGCAGCCGCTCGCCCTGCTCGCGCCCCGGCACATAGCCGCCCTGCTCGTAGCGGAGCTGGATGCCGGCGCGCTGGGCGAGCCGTTCGACGGCCTCGGTGAACGTCAAATTCTCGATCTTGCGGACGAACGAGATGACGTCGCCGCCCTCGCCGCAGCCGAAGCAGTAGTAGAAGCCCCGGGCCGGGGTGACGTTGAAGGAGGGCGACTTCTCGTCGTGGAACGGGCACAACCCCTTCAGGTTGCCCCCGCCCGCGTTGCGGAGCTGGATGTGCTCGCCGACGATCTCGGCGATCGGCGAGCGCTCCCGCACGAGCGCGATGTCCTCGTCACTGATCCGACCGCTTCGCCCTGCCACGCTGGCGAGTCTAGAGCCTGCCCCCGACAGCCCGGACGTGCCTGCGCCACCGCCGCCGACATGTCACGACTTTTCAGAACATGGTCGTGATATGGGACGGGGTCCGTTACAAAGGAAAGGTTCAGTAACGACAACCAGGTGGAGATCATGCGATCGGGGAGACTGGCCGCCCTCGCCGGCGCCGCGTTCGTCGCGGCGTCCTGCGGCGCGCCCGCCGGGGTCGCGGGAGTGAGCACGCTGCCGCCCACACCGCCGTCGGGAGCCGGCGTCACGGCCGCATCCGACGACACACAGCCCGCGCACATCGTGCCCCCGCCCGGGGACGAGCCGGTGCGGGTGCCGCCGCCGAAGGTGTCCCCCTACACGTACGCCTTCCCCGTCAAGGGCTGCAAGGTGTCGTACGCCCGCAAGCTGCTCGTGCTCCCCAAGACCATCATCTGGGCGAAGAAGGGGTGCGCGTTCGTGTCGCCGGTCGACGGGGTGGTCCAGGAGGTCAACACCAAGGACGTCTGGACGCCCTCCACCGACCGCGGAGCGGACCGGGAGGGCCGGTTCGTCACGATCAAGGGTGAGGACGGCGTGCTGTACCTCGGCGGCCACCTCGACTCCGTCGAGCAGGACATCACGCCCGGCACCAAGGTCAAGGCCGGGCAGTTGCTCGGCCGCGTGGGCAACACCGGCAACGCCCGCGACACCGCGAGCAACCTCTACTTCGCCATTTCCTGGCCGACCGCGCCCCAGTACTGGTGGGTCCGCCGGGGAATTGTGCCGCCGTGGCCGTACCTGGACGCCTGGGACGACGGCAACCGCACCGTCTCCCCGCGCAGCGCCATGCTGGCGCTGCGCAAGCGGCTGGGCGCCACCCCGCCGTGCACGAAACTGTGCGAGTCCGCCGCCACCTCCACGCAGCACACCACGCCGACACCGAGCAAGACCCAGACGCCCCAGAAGAGCAAGAAGAAAAAGAAGGACAACAGCGACGAGACGGTGGTCATCCCGCTCTGACCCGGAACGGCCCCGGGGTGCTCCCCGTGGCCGCTCCGGCACGTACGCCGGGCGCACGGACCTGCCCGCGGAGACGGGCGGGCCCGGCGGCGCGACGGGTGCTCCGGCATTGAAGCGGCGCGTCAGCCGGTCTTGAGGCGGTGCCGTGCCGCCGACAGGCGGCGGTGCCAGCCCATGGCGGCGGCGTCGGTGAGCGAGGCGATCTGGTCGACCACCGCACGCAGCCGGCCCGCGTCGTCGGCGGCCTGCTCGAACTGCGGCCGCAGGGCGGGCTCCAGCGTGGCCGGGGCGCCCCGCAGGACGAGGTCGCCCAGCTCGGCGATGATCTCGCGCTGCCGGGCCTGGACGGCGTGGTGGGCCTCCCGGGACATCACGTAGCGGGCCGTCACCCCCTTGAGCAGCGCGCACTCCAGGCGGGTGGGCCTCGGCACCACCAGGTCCGCGTCGTACCGGCCGGTGGTGCCGCCGCCCGAGGCCGGGCGGCAGCCGTACGCCTCGCGCGTGGCGTCCTGGGCGGAGCGGCACAGCCGGCCGATGAGCGCGCTGGTGAGCCCCTTGAGCGCGGCGAGGTCGGCGAGCCCGGCGTCGAAGGCGGCCGGCCACAGCGGCTCGGCGAGCAGCCGCGCGAAGGTCTCCGCCAGCTCCTCCAGGTCGGCCTCGGGGGCGTACCACTCCCGCGTCAGGCGGCAGACCTCCAGGCGCTCCTGCGGGTCGCGCAGGGCCGCCATAGTGACGTGGCCGCACGCCAGGGCGTCCTCCAGGTCGTGCACGGAGTACGCGACGTCGTCGGCCCAGTCCATGATCTGCGCCTCGAAGCCGACCGCGTAGTCGGGCGCGCCCTCCCGCACCCACCGGAAGACCGCCAGGTCGTCGGGGTAGACGCAGTACGGCTGGCCCTCGGCGGCGAGCGGGACGCCGGGAATCCGGCAGGAGGAGCCGGCCCAGGGGTATTTGAGCACGGAGTCGAGCGTGGCCCTGGTGAGGTTGAGCCCGGCGCTGCGCCCCTCCTCGGTGATGACCTTGGCCTCCAGCCGGGTCAGCAGGCGCAGGTTCTGGGCGTTGCCCTGGAACCCGCCGCACGGCCTGGCCAGTTCGTCGAGTGCGGCCTCCCCGTTGTGGCCGAACGGGGGGTGCCCGAGGTCGTGGGCGAGACAGGCGGTCTCCACCAGGTCGGGGTCGCAGCCGAGCACCTTGCCCATCTCCCGGCCGATCTGCGCGCATTCCAGGGAATGGGTCAGCCGCGTACGGGGACTGTGCAGGCCGGTGCAGTCGCCGGGAGCCACCACCTGTGTCTTGGCGGCGAGCCTGCGCAGCGAGGCGCTGTGCAGCACGCGTGCCCGGTCCCGCTCGAACGCGCTCCGCTCGGGGTTGCCCGGCGGCTCCGGCACCCACCGTGCCTGGTCGTGCTCGTCGTAGCGGGCCATGCGTCCTCCTCCCCTGTGGCGACCCCCTGGCGGCGGGGAATGGAGCGTACCCGCGACGGTCGGATTTCACGACAGATGCGGTAGTCCGATGGAAGATTGCCGGTCAGCGGCATCTCCGGCACATCCGGCGGTCCGGCGGCGGCCAGCGCGGAGTGGGTGCACGACACCACCGCGCCGAATGTCGGCGCAGCGGCAAGCGGCGCAGGGGATGGGTGCCGCGGCAGGCACGCCACGCCCTCCTCACCGGCAGGCACACCACGCCCGCGGCGCGGCGGGCCTCCGCACCCTCCCCGCACGTGGGGTGATCGCCCGGCCCGGCGGCCGGTCACCGGGCCGCCGCCGCTGCCCGGTGACCCGGCCCCGGCGTCTCGCCCTTATCCCACCCGGGCCGGGCGAGACGCCGAGACCGGCCGCCCCGAACCTGACCGCTCGGGCGACGCCGAGCGCGCCGGACGACGTCCGGGGGAAAACCTCAGCTCATCGGGTGTCGGACGCCGCGCACGTCAGCGCCGCCCGGCCCGCCTCCAGCCGGGCCACCGGAATGCGGAACGGCGAGCAGGAGACGTAGTCGAGGCCGATCTCGTGGCAGAACCGCACCGAGTCGGGGTCCCCGCCGTGCTCGCCGCAGATGCCGAGCTTGAGGCCGGGGCGGGCACGCCTGCCCTCCTCGACCGCGATCCGCATCAGCCGGCCGACGCCCTCCCGGTCGATGGACTCGAACGGCGAGACGCCGAAGACGCCCAGGTCGAGGTACTGGCCGAAGAAGGCGCTCTCCACGTCGTCCCGGGAGAACCCCCAGGTCATCTGGGTGAGATCGTTGGTGCCGAACGAGAAGAACTCCGCGGCCTCGGCGATCTGCCCGGCCGTCAGCGCCGCCCGCGGCACCTCGATCATCGTGCCGATCGCCGCCGTCACGCCCGCCTCGGCGAGGATCCGCTCCGCCTCCTCACGGACGATCTCCAGCTCCTGCACCGCGCCGACCAGCGGGATCATGATCTCCGCGCGGGCGTCCTCCACCCGCCGCGCCGCCGCGGCGATGGCCCGCACCTGCATGGCGAACAGGCCGGGGATCGTCAGGCCGAGCCGTACGCCGCGCAGGCCGAGCATCGGGTTCTGCTCGTGCAGCCGCTTGACCGCCTCCAGGAGCCTGCGGTCGCGGTCGTCCGCCGCCTCCCCCGCGACGGCCACCTTGACCGCGAGCTCGGTGAGGTCGGGCAGGAACTCGTGCAGCGGCGGGTCGATCAGCCGGATCGTCACCGGCAGCCCGCGCATGGCCGTGAAGATCCCGGTGAAGTCTTCGGTCTGCAGGGGTTCGAGCGCGTCGAGCGCCGCCTGCCGCTCCTCGGGGGTCGCGGCGAGGATCAGGTCCTCCACGAGCCGCCGCCGCTCGCCCAGGAACATGTGCTCCGTACGGCACAGCCCGATGCCCTGCGCGCCGTAGCGGCGGGCGCGGGCGGCGTCCTCGGGCGTGTCGGCGTTGGCCCGTACGGCGAGCCTGCGCACGGAGTCGGCGTGGGTCATGATCCGGTCGACGGCCCGGACCAGCTCGTCCTCGGCGGGCTCGCCCTCGAAGTACCTGGCGACCGGCGAGGCGGTGACCGGGACCTCGCCGAGGTACACGGCCCCGGTGCTTCCGTCGATCGAGATCACCTCGCCCTCGTTCACGACGATCCCGCCGGGCGCGGTGAAGCGGCGGGCGTGCGGGTCCACTTCCAGTTCCTCGGCCCCGCACACGCAGGTCTTGCCCATGCCGCGGGCCACGACGGCGGCGTGGGAGGTCTTGCCGCCCCTGGAGGTGAGCACGCCCCGGGCGGCGATCATCCCGGCGAGGTCGTCGGGGTTGGTCTCGCGCCGTACGAGGATGACCGCCTCGCCCTGGCCAGCCAGTTCGACGGCCCGCTCCGAGCTGAAGACGGCCTTGCCCACGGCGGCCCCCGGGGAGGCGTTCATGCCGGTGGTCAGCCTCCGGGCGTCCGCCGTCGCCGCGAACCGGGGGAACATGAGCTGGGCGAGCTGGTCGCCGGTGACCCGGGCGACCGCCTCGTCCATGTCGATCAGGCCCTCGTCCACGAGCTGGGTGGCGATGCGGAACGCGGCCTCGGCCGTGCGCTTGCCGACCCGGGTCTGCAGCATCCACAGCTTGCCGCGCTCGATCGTGAACTCGATGTCGCACAGGTCGCGGTAGTGCCGCTCCAGGGTCGCCATGATGTCCAGGAGCTCGCGGTAGGCCTGCGGGTTGATGCTCTCCAGCTCCTGCAGGGGGATGGTGTTGCGGATGCCGGCGACGACGTCCTCACCCTGGGCGTTGCGCAGGTAGTCGCCGTAGACGCCCTGGCGTCCCGAGCCGGGGTCGCGGGTGAAGGCCACGCCGGTGCCCGAGTCGGGGCCCATGTTGCCGAACACCATGGCGACGACGTTGACGGCGGTGCCGAGGTCGGCGGGGATGCGTTCCTGGCGCCGGTAGAGGATCGCGCGCGGGGCGTTCCAGGAGTCGAAGACCGCGCGGACGGCCAGGTCCATCTGCTCCCGGGGGTCGGCGGGGAAGTCGCGTCCGGTCTGGTCGCGGACGATGCGCTTGAAGGTGTCCACCAGCCGCTGGAGGTCGGCGGCCTCGAGGTCGGTGTCGTCCCGCTCCCCCTTGAGCTCGTCCATCGCGTTCTCGAACAGCTCGCCGTCGATGCCCAGGACGGTCTTGCCGAACATCTGGATGAGCCGGCGGTAGGAGTCCCAGGCGAAGCGGTCGTTGCCCGACTGCTTGGCCAGCCCGACGACCGAGTCGTCGTTGAGGCCGATGTTGAGGACCGTCTCCATCATGCCCGGCATCGAGAACTTGGCTCCCGACCTCACACTGACCAGCAACGGGTCGTCCGCCTGGCCCAGGCGCTTGCCCATCCGCTCCTCGAGGGCGGCAAGGTGCTCGTCAATCTCCTCCGCCAGCCCATCGGGCATGCCACCGTGCTGGAGATAGTGGCGGCAGGCCTCGGTCGTGATCGTGAAGCCGGGAGGCACCGGAAGGCCGATGTTGGTCATTTCCGCCAGATTGGCACCCTTGCCACCGAGCAGATCTTTGAGGTCCTTGTTCCCCTCGGTGAAGTCGTAAACGTACTTCGGCATGCGACGCTCCTTCGCCGACTTCAATAAAACCGCGGACATGGCCCGCAACCGGACTGTACCTAGGAAAATGACCACCAAACATCACCCTCCCCCACATATGACATCTATGCAGGTAAAGGGCACGTTAAAGGTCTAATCCAATGCAAAAACCGCCATTCTTTCAGAGGATGCGCATTGGTATAAACCAATTCGCCACGAAGATCCGGAGTCCCGGACCGGAAATGGTGTAGACCAGTTCGCGGTAAGGCGGCGTACCGGTGCGTCGGCCGTTCGGGCGCGACGCCATGCGATATAAACGAGACACCCTCCGAAATCAGTCGAACACGGAGGGTTGTCGATGTCGCGGGCGGCACCGCACGCGATGCCCGCGCCGGGGACACCGCCGCACGGCGTCCCGGCACGAGAGATTCCGCGGCGGGCGATTCCGCTGCGGGAGATTCCGGTACGGCGGCTGGCGGTACGAAGCGTTTCGGTCTGAGGAGTGTCGGTGCGAAGGCTTTTGCCGGTGTTGGCGGCGGTGACCGCCGGGTTCGGCGCGATGGCGGCGACCACGGGCTGCGGGGGCGCGCGGGTCACCCCCGGGGGGTTCGCCTCCGCCACGCCGTCCCTGTCCTGGAAGCCGTGCGAGGAGACCGCCTCCTCCTCCGGCTTCGAGTGCGCCACCCTCCAGGTGCCGCTCGACTACGCCAAGCCGGAGGGCAAGAAGATCGGCATCGCCCTGATCCGGCTGCGGGCCACGGACCAGAGCCGGCGGATCGGCTCCCTCGTCTTCAACTTCGGCGGTCCCGGCGGCTCGGGCGTCACGACGCTCATGAACGCCGCCCACGCGTTCTCCACCCTGAACACCCGCTACGACCTCGTCAGCTTCGACCCGCGCGGCGTGGAACGCAGCAGCGGCGTCCGCTGCCTCAGCGGCCCGCAGATGGACCGGTACATCAGCGAGGAGCCGAGCGAGAACACCGGGACCGAGACCAAGCTCGTCACGGGCTTCGCCCGGGCGTGCGAGCGCAACGCGGGCTGGATCCTGCCGTACGTCGGCACCGTCAACGCGGCACGCGACATGGAGTCGCTGCGCGCGGCCCTCGGCGAACCGCGCCTCAACTACTTCGGTTTCTCCTACGGCACCCACCTCGGGGCGGTGTACGCCACGCTGTTCCCGCACAAGGTGGGGCGGATGGTGCTCGACTCCGCCGTGGATCCCTCGGTGGGCATGCTCGACATGGCCGAGACACAGGCGCTCGGCTTCCAGAAGGCGTACGAGGACTACCTGGCCGACTGCGCCAAGACGGCGACGAGCTGCCCGCTCGGCGCCGACCCCGCCGCCGCGAACGCGACCGTGCTGAAGCTGCTCGACACCCTGGCCGACAAGCCGGGGAAGGTCGGCTCGCGCACGGTCACCGAGGACATCGCCAGGGTGGGCATCACCCAGGCGCTCTACAGCAAGTACACCTGGCCGCTGCTCACCGAGGCGCTGCAGGAGGCGAGGAAGGGCAAGTTCGACGGCCTGCTCTCGCTGGCCGACCAGTACGCCGGGCGGCAGCCGGACGGCAGCTACTCGACCCTGCAGTTCTCGCTGCCCGCGGTGCTGTGCGTCGACACCACCGACCGGCCCTCGGTCGCCCAGGCCGAGGATCTCGCCCGGCGGCTGCGGAAGCGGACCCCGATCTTCGCGCAGACGGCGATCGGCGCGGGGGCGTGCAGCGTCTGGCCGGTGCGCGGGGACGACGCCGCCCGGCACGTCGACGCCACCGGCTCCGACCCCATCCTCGTGGTCGGCGTGACGAACGACCCGGCCACGCCGTACCAGTGGGCGCCGCGGCTGGCCGGCCAGCTGCGCACCGGCGTGCTGCTGACGCTCAACGGCGAGGGCCACGGCGCGTACGGCCAGAGCCGGTGCATCGACGACAAGGTCAACGCGTACCTGCTGGAGGGCACGGTCCCGCCCAAGGGGACGCGCTGCGACTGACGGCGGCGCCCCCCTCGGGCGGGATGTCCGGCTCACGGCGCCAGGGCCTGCACCTCCAGCAGCCCCGTCGAGTAGCCGGCGCGCGAGGTGAAGTTCAGCCGGATCCGCGTGGTGGTGACCGGCGAGAACGTCACCGTGTTGAAGGTGCCGGCGGCCACGCCGCAGGCGCTCGCCCCGGGCACGTTCTGCCAGGCCGAGCCGGTCCAGTACTGCACCGAGCAGGACGCCGGCAGGTCGATGCCCTGGTCGTCGTCGAAGAAGTAGACCTGCGCCCGGCCCACCGTCACCGCGGACGGCCAGGTGAGGGCCGCCCACTGCTCGCCCTGGTTGGGCCAGGTGCCCCAGCGCGGGTTGACGGTGTCGTTGGACGACGGCGGGTCGATCCCGTCGTTGATCGCGGCGACCGACTCCCACGGCGAGGTGTACGACGCCGAGGGCGTGGCCGACAGGGCGAGGTTCGTCACCGGCGGCGGCTGGGTGCCGCCCCGGTTGCCGCGCCCCAGAACGGCTCGTTGATCGGGAACCCGTCCACGGCCGCGGCCGTGCCGCTGCCCGAGGCGGTGTAGGAGGCCGACACGGTGGCGCCCTGGGCCAGGTTGGTGAGGTCGGCGGTGATGTCGACCCCGGCCTTGGCCAGCTCGTCGATCACCTGCGGGTCGGTGTGGACGACCTGCTGCGGCGCCTTCATCCCGGCGACCGCCCGGTTGTAGGAGACGGTCCCGGTGGCGCCCCCGGTGAAGGTGACCGACCCGGTCGCGGGGTCCCACACGAACGGCGCGAGCCGGTCCACGGTGACGGCGCGGGCGCCGTCGACGTAGATGGA
>JADGHC010000118.1 GCA_019689655.1 Microbispora sp. | reverse complement strand
TTTTTTTTTACATGACAGTTCCTTAATTGGGGGGTGGCTCCCCGTTTCGGCGAAGATCGGGAGAGCCCCGCGAGGGCGCCCGCGGCGACGGCCGCGGGAACACGATTCACTCCCCCTTTCGTGCGAAGGAAGCGATAGATGAGCACCAAGGACTACTTGGAAAAGGACTACTACGCCGTCCTTGGTGTGCCCAAGACCGCGAGCGCCGAGGAGATCAAGAAGGCGTACCGTAAGCTCGCCAGGAAATACCACCCCGACGCCAACCCCGGAAACAAGGAGACCGAAGAAAAGTTCAAGGCGGTCTCCGAGGCGTACGACGTGCTCTCCGACCCCAAGCGGCGCAAGGAGTACGACGAGGCGCGCACGCTCTTCGGCTCCGGGATGGGCGGTTACGCGGGCGCGGGCGGGCCGCGGACCGGCGGCTTCACCTTCGACCTCGGCGACCTGTTCGGCGGCTCGGGAACCGGCGATCGGATCGGGGACCTGTTCGGGGGGCTGTTCAACCGGGGCGGCGCGGGCACGCGCACGACCGCCCGGCCCCGGCGCGGCCAGGACGTCGAGTCGGAGGTGACGCTCTCGTTCACCGAGGCGGTCGAGGGCACCACCGTGTCCCTCCGGCTCACGAGTTCGGCCGCCTGCACCGCCTGTGGCGGCACGGGGGCGAGGGCGGGCACCACACCTCGGGTCTGCCCGACCTGTGAGGGAACCGGAGCGGCCAGCCGCAACCTGGGCAGCTTCGCCTTCTCCGAGCCGTGCCGCGACTGCCGCGGCCGGGGCCTGGTGGTCGACGACCCCTGCCCCGTCTGCGACGGCAGCGGGCGCGGCAAGAGCACCCGTACGATCCAGGCCCGCATCCCGGCCGGGGTCGCCGACGGCCAGCGCATCAGGATCAAGGGCAAGGGTGCGCCCGGCGAGAACGGCGGCCCGGCCGGCGACCTCTACGTGCTGGTCCACGTCAAGCCGCACCCCGTGTTCGGGCGCAGCGGGGAGAACTTGACCATCACGGTCCCCGTCACCTTCCCCGAGGCCGCGCTCGGCGCCGAGATCAAGGTGCCGACGCTCGGGGGGATGCCGGTGACCCTGCGCATCCCGGAGGGCACCCCCAACGGGCGGACGTTCCGGGTGCGCGGCCGGGGGGCCGCCCGCAGGGACGGCACGAAGGGCGATCTGCTGGTCACCGTTCAGGTCGCGGTGCCCCAGCACCTCGACGACAAGGCGCGCAAGGCCCTCGAGGAGTTCCGGGATGCCACCCAGGGCCAGGACCTTCGCGAAGAGCTGATCAAGCAGGCCAGAAGCGAGTGAGCCCATGGATGCCAGGTTTTTCGACATCTCCGACGACACACCCGTCTATGTGATCTCCGTAGCCGCCCAGCTGTCCGGGCTGCACCCGCAGACGCTGCGTCAGTACGACCGTCTCGGCCTCGTCAGCCCCGGCCGTACGGCGGGGCGGGGACGGCTGTACTCGACCAGGGACATCCTGCTTCTGCGCGAGGTCCAGCGGCTCTCCCAGGAGCACGGCATCAACCTCGCCGGCATCAAGCGCATCCTCGAACTCGAAACCGAGAACATGCGCCTGCGCGAAGAGGTCACCCGGCTCAGGGGTGAGCTCACCACCTTGCGGGCACTGGTCCGCTACGAACTGCCACCTGCCTGACCGGCGAAACGAGGCATTCACATATGGACTACAAGCTCACTCAAAAGAGCCAGGAGGCACTGTCGGCGGCCGTCCGGCGGGCCGCGGCCGACGGCAACCCCGAGGTCGCGCCCGCGCACCTGCTCACGGCGCTGCTGGCGCAGAACGGCGGCATCGCGACGTCGCTGCTGCAGGCCGTCGGCGCGGACCCCCGGCGGCTGCGCACGCAGGCCGAGGAGCTGCTGAGCCGGCTGCCCAAGGCGCAGGGCTCCACCGTGAGCGCGCCGTCGAGCTCACGCCAGCTGCTGACCGTGCTCAACACGGCCGCGCAGCGGGCCAAGCAACTCGAAGACGAGTACGTCTCGACCGAGCACCTGCTGGTCGGGCTCGCCGCCGACGGTGGGCAGGTCGCCGACCTGCTGCGGGCCGCGGGCGCCACGCCCGACGCGCTGCTCGAGGCGTTCGAGAAGGTCCGCGGGCACGCCAGGGTGACCAGCGAGACGCCCGAGGACACCTACCAGGCGCTGGAGAAGTACGGCGTCGATCTCACCGAGCGGGCGCGGTCCGGCAAGCTCGACCCGGTGATCGGCCGCGACAACGAGATCCGCCGGGTCATCCAGGTGCTGTCGCGCCGCACCAAGAACAACCCCGTGCTGATCGGCGAGCCCGGCGTCGGCAAGACCGCCGTGGTCGAGGGCCTCGCCCAGCGGATCGTCGCGGGCGACGTGCCCGAGAGCCTGCGCAACAAGCGCCTGGTCGCGCTCGACCTCGGCTCGATGGTCGCGGGCGCGAAGTACCGCGGCGAGTTCGAGGAACGCCTCAAGGCCGTGCTCAACGAGATCAAGGAGAGCGACGGCCAGATCGTGACGTTCATCGATGAGCTGCACACGGTGGTCGGCGCGGGCGCCGCCGAGGGCGCGATGGACGCGGGCAACATGCTCAAGCCCATGCTGGCCCGCGGCGAGCTGCGCATGATCGGCGCGACCACGCTCGACGAGTATCGCGAGCACATCGAGAAGGACCCGGCCCTGGAGCGGCGGTTCCAGCAGGTCTACGTCGGCGAGCCGAGCGTCGAGGACACGATCGCGATCCTGCGCGGTCTCAAGGGCCGCTACGAGGCGCACCACCAGGTGCAGATCTCCGACAGCGCCCTGGTCGCCGCCGCGACGCTCTCGGACCGGTACATCACGTCGCGGTTCCTCCCGGACAAGGCGATCGACCTGGTGGACGAGGCGATGTCGCGGCTGCGCATGGAGATCGACTCGCGGCCGGTGGAGATCGACCAGCTCCAGCGGAGCGTGGACCGCATGAAGATGGAGGAGCTCGCGCTCGCCAAGGAGACCGACGAGGCCAGCCGCCAGCGTCTGGAGAAGCTCCGCGAGGAGCTGGCCAACCGCCAGGAGGAGCTCAACGCGCTGATCAGCCGCTGGGAGCGGGAGAAGGCCGGCCTCAACAAGGTCGGCGAGCTGAAAAAGCAGCTCGACGAGGCACGCAGCGCGGCCGAGCGGGCCCAGCGAGACGGCGACTTCGAGACCGCGTCCCGGCTCATGTACGGCGAGATCCCCCGCTTGGAGAGGGAGCTCGCGGATGCCTCCAAGGCCGCCGAGACGGCGGAGGCCGAGGCGCCGATGGTGAAGGAGGAGGTCGGCCCCGACGACATCGCCGAGGTCATCTCCTCGTGGACCGGCATCCCGGCCGGGCGGCTGCTGGAGGGCGAGAGCGCCAAGCTGCTGCGGATGGAAGACGAGCTGGGCAAGCGGCTGATCGGCCAGCGCCAGGCCGTCCAGGCCGTCTCCGACGCCGTGCGCCGTGCCCGGGCGGGCATCTCCGACCCCGACCGGCCGACCGGCTCGTTCCTCTTCCTCGGCCCGACCGGCGTCGGCAAGACCGAGCTGGCCAAGGCACTCGCCGAGTTCCTGTTCGACGACGAGCGGGCCATGACCCGCATCGACATGAGCGAGTACGGCGAGAAGCACAGCGTGGCCCGCCTGGTCGGCGCACCGCCCGGATACGTCGGCTACGAGGAGGGCGGCCAGCTCACCGAGGCCGTGCGGCGCAGGCCTTACACGGTGGTGCTGCTCGACGAGATCGAGAAGGCCCACCCCGAGGTCTTCGACATCCTGCTGCAGGTGCTCGACGACGGCCGGCTCACCGACGGGCAGGGCCGCACGGTCGACTTCCGCAACACGATCTTGATTCTCACCTCGAACATCGGCTCGCAGTTCCTCGTGGATCCCACGATGGAGAGCCAGGCCAAGCGCGAGGCCGTGATGAACGCGGTGCGGGCGTCGTTCAAGCCCGAGTTCCTCAACCGGCTCGACGACATCATCGTGTTCGACGCGCTGGGCACCGAGGAACTGACGAAGATCGTGGACCTGCAGGTCGCCCGGCTCGCCCGGCGCCTGTCCGACCGGCGGCTGACCCTGACCGTCACTCCCGCCGCCCGCGACTGGCTCGCGCTGACCGGCTACGACCCGCTGTACGGCGCGCGCCCGCTGCGCCGCCTGATTCAGACGGCCATCGGCGACACCCTCGCCAAGGAGCTGCTGGCGGGGAACATCCGGGACGGCGACGAGGTAATCGTCGACTTTGACGAGTCTGGTGACAGGCTGACCATCCGGCCCGCTCGGTAAGGTCTTTCCCACCATTAGGGCAAGCGCGCCCCGCCCTTTCCCCTCGCTGCTACGTTCGGCGTTCGTCGGACTACCGTACGCGATCGGGGGGACGTGGATGTCCAGGACATCACGAAGTATTCGAGGGCGGTGCGTCGCGCTTGCGGCGGTCACTGCCGGAGTGAGCTGGCTGACCGGGGGCCCGGCGATGGCGAAGGACGGCGCGCTCGCCGACGCCTGCCGCACCCTGAGCCGCGACGTCGCAAAGCCGCCCGCCCTCGCGCCGGCGACGGGTGTGCTGAGCATCGCCGACGCGGCCGGGGCGGCCGCCGGCCAGGGGCGCAGCTCGCTCCCCTCCGGCTCCGCCACGGGGACCGTCCCGGGCCCCGTGCCGCTGCCGGCCATACCCGGCCCTCGTACGCTGCCGGGCTCGGCGTCCGGCGCGGTGCCCGGTGCGCTGCCCCTGCCGTCGAACGCGAAGATTCTGCCCGACGCCAAGACCCTCTCCGCGCCCACGCAGGCGGTCACCGCCCCGGTGCACAACGCCGTGGCCGACGCCACGGCCATCGCCGAGCCGCGCCGCTTGCCGACGGGGTCCGCGGCGGATGCGAAGACGCTGTTCCCGGCCAGGAGCGCCGTGCCCCTCCTCGCCGCCTCGCCGGACAGGCCCGCGAACGCCAACGCCTGCACGCCGCAGCAGGCGCTGCGGACCGCACCGGCCGACCGGCAGGCCCCTGCGAAGAAGGAGCGCAGGCATCCGAAACCGGAACACGGCGAGGCGGCCCGCGGCTCGGGCCAGAACCCCGGCGCGCAGAAGGCGGGGGCTCAGAAGGCGGGTGCCCAAAAGCCGGAGGCACGCAACCAGGGAACGCAGGGTGCCCTCACGCCCCAGGGAGAGTCTCGCAGCACCAGTTCGCAGAGCGGCGCCTCGGGCCAGGAGCAGAGCACGCAGACCTTCCCGGCCAAGGAGCGGCGCCACCGCAAGTCGCACCACCCCCGCAAGCAGCCCGGGGTCGTGCCGCCGGCCCAGACCGCCCCCCAGAATGCCGGCCGGCAGGCCGCGCAGACGGCCCAGGCCGGGCCGCAGGGCGAGCGCAAGAAGGCGGCCAAGGACAAGCGTCAGCGGCACGACGGTACGCGGGTACGCGAGACCGAAGGGACGCGCGCACGAGGGGCCGACATGGGCGTGCGGCCCGACGTGGCGGACGGACGGCACGTGCCGCGGCTGCAGCCGCGCGAGTACCCCAAGGCGGCTTCGCAGCACCCCATCGGTGACATCACCGCTCCGGCCGCCCTCACCAAGGTGACCGGGGCGAACGCGGTCACCGATCTCGCCACCGCGACCGGCAAGAAGCTCCTGCCGTAGCCCGCCGGGAACGGGCGCGCACGTTCCGTCCGGGTTCGATCGGCCGGACCTCCGCGAGGGGGCGACCGAAGACAGCAACCGAAGACAGCAACCGAAGACAGCGCAAACGAGGGGCCGTGATCCACGGCCCCTTTTCACATGCGGCCAACCGGCTCCGCAACCACCCGCCGACCCGGGGAACCAGCCTCGGCGTCCCGCACGGGCGCCGCCCCGCACCCTCGTGTGGCGACCCGCCGCCCGCGAGCACCCGCTTTCCTTGTGACCCGCCGGCCCCTGTGCGAAAGCAGGCCGGCAGGAGGCCCTCCGGACGGAGCCGGCGGCGGGAAGACTCAGCGGGAGCTGTCGAGGAGGGCGTCGAGGTCGTCCTCGGGCAGGCCGAGGTCGACCCTTATGCGGTAGCGGGTGCGCAGCAGGGAGTCGCGGATGCCCGATGCCGTCGTGCCGCAGGCGCGGATGCCGTCGGTGGCCCACTCGTGCGCCGCTTCCAGGTCGCCGTACGCCATGAGCGTCTCGGCGATGGACAGGGCGGTGGCAGGGTTCCAGTCGCCCGCCCCGATCGCGGCGATCACCTTCCGCGCCTCCTCGGGCCGGTCCAGCTCGAACAGCGTGTCGGCGATACCGGCACGCGGATCCACCGGCACCTCCCCGCCGTCCTCCACCGCGCTCTGGTAACGCTCGAGGGCGGTCGCCGGCCGACCGGCCTGGCGCCACTCCTCCGCCGCGAGCATGAGGATCGCCGCCCTCGACATCTCTCCCGACTCGTACCCCTGAGCCAGCGCGTCGAGGCGGCGGGCGAGGGCACCGTGGTCATCGAGCAGCAGAGCCTGTTCGAGCAGTCGGTCCACCTGCTCATTTGTCACATGTGCCACAGAGCCGAGGCTACCGATCCCGGCGTGTTTTCGCAGGACAACACCAGGCATTGCCGAAGCAACGTTTAGTACACGTTTGACTACACAACGCTTTTCTCGGCAGATAGTCGGGCATATCGCACCACGCCTGTGCCAATCACAGCTCGGCGAGGAGCGTTACAGCATGTCCAAGCGGGTGATACTGACTCTCGCCTCCGCGACGGTGCTCGCCGCCGTGGTCCCGGGTTTCGCCGGATTCGTCACGGCGCAGCACGAGGCGCTCGACCGGGCCCGCGCCGAGCTGGCCCGGCTGCAGGCCAAACTGCGGATGATGGAGCTCAACGTGGAGCCCGCGGCGGCGGCGTGCCGGTACGGCCCGGCCGGCAAGGAGCACTCGGCCCAGATGGACGAAGAGGGCATGCGGGAGCTGACCATACCGCCGCGCACCCACACCAGGTCGTGGCAGAACACGGCCTACGTCAGGGACACCACGCCGGGGCTGTGGCCCTCGATCGGCGTCCCCCGGCTATCCGGCCCGCGGGCGCCGGACGATCCGGGTCGCACCCCCGCGAGTGAACCACCCCGCGAGTGAACCCACCCCGGATCGCCGGCGAAACCATCAATGGCGCCGGGCCGCGCCGTCAGCCGTGCCCCGAGACGGCGGAGAGCTGGCGGGACAGGTACCCGCGGACGAGCTGCTTGGCCTCGGCCACGATCTCGGGATCGCCGTTCGGATCATGCCGGAAGGCGAGCTTCAGCACCGCGTCCCCGGCCTCGACGGCGACGATAATGGCACGGTCCAAATCTTCGCTGTCCGCCAGCCCGAATTCGGCGAGGAGCAGCGCGCGGAGCCGCCCGGCGATCACCGTGCTGTTGTCCGCCACCGAGTCGAGCAGGCCGAGATCGAAGACCTCGCCGAAGTGCAGCGAGCGGAACCCCGGCACGGTGCGGTGCATCTCGACGTACTCGTCGATGATGGCGTCGACGGCGTCCCACCAACCGGCGTAGTCCTCGATCATGAAACGGCGCCCGACCCGCGCGACGAACAACTCGACGTTGCGCCGCGTCAGGGCCTGGCTGAGCGCCCGCTTGTCCGGGAAGAACTGGTAGACCGAGCCGATCGCCACCCCGGCCCGCTCGGCCACCCTGGTGGTCGTCAGCGCGTCGTACCCGCCCTCGTCGAGTAGTTCGGCACAGGCATCGAGCATTCGTTCCACTCTGCGGGCGCTGCGACGCTGCGAAGGACGCCGCCGCAGCGGCTCACCGGGATGCAACGAGCGCGATGGCATCCCCTCACCATCCCCACGGCCCCGGCGTTCGACAAGAGCGGGACCGCCTGGTTCCCTCACGTACCGGCTGGACACCCACCCATAGTGCCTGTTTTACGCGACGTGGTCAGCGGTTATCGGCTAGTCGCCCGAATTACTGCGGAGATTCGGGTGGTCCGCGCTCAGGACTCTTCGGGAGCGGCCGACAGGCCGGTGCAGCCGCGCAGCGCACGGTAGGCGCCGAGCGCCTGCTGCCTGCCGCTGCCCGTCACCGGAATCGGCACGCCGCCGTTGATCCGTGCGGGGGTCCACTGGTCCTTGAGCACATTCCTGCCGTTGATCGTCAGGGTGAGCACGCCGGTCGTCCCGGTGTCCGGTCCCCAGTTGTAGAAGGCGAAGTTGCCCAGGCCGTAGTGCACGTACGCCCGGCCGTAGTAACCACCGCCCAGCAGGATGTGCGCGTGGCTGCCCACGATCACGTCGGCTCCCGCGGCCACGAGCTTGGCGGCCAGGCTCCGCTGCACCGGTGTCGGGCACTTGACCAGCTCGGTTCCCCAGTGCAGGAACACGATGACGGTGTCGGAGTTTCTGCGGGCCTGCCGTACGGCACGCAGCAGGCGGGGCTCGTTCTTCGCGGAGGCGAGCCCGCCCTTGTCGCCCGAGGCGGTCCACGACTGGATGAACTCCGCGTCGAGCACCTGGGTCGCGCCGATGATCGACACACGGTTGCCGTTGACGGTCCTGCGATAGGGCCGGTAGGCCTCGGTCTCGTTCGCGCCGATGCCGATGACGGGGAACTTCGAGGACTTGATCGCGGCGAGCGTGTCCCGCAGGCCGCTCTCCATGTAGTCCATGCCATGGTTGTTGGCCATCGTGACGACGTCCACCCCGGCGGCCTTGAGCGCGGTGAAGGCCGTGGGCGGGGCGCGGAAGGTGAACTGCTTGCCCGGCGCGCGCGTACCGGCGGTGGTGATGGCCGTCTCGAGGTTGAGCGCGGTGAGGTCGGACCTGCGCAGCACGGAGGCGATCGGGCCGAGCGCCGTACGCGGGTTTGCGTCGAGCCGGTTGCGCAGGATGCCTTCGAAGTGCACGTCGCCCGCGAAGGAGATCGTGAAGGGCCGCCGCTTCGGCTTCGGCTTGGGAGTCGGCGCGGCGGCGGTCTTGACCTCCGTTTGGGACGCGTCGGGGACGGGCTCGCTGTCCGCCGGGCTGCACCCCGCGACGAGGAGGGAAGCCCCGAGCAGGGCGAGCAGGGGCAGGGCGAGGGGCTGACGTCTCACGGCACCCGAGCATGCCATTTTCCGGGGGCATGCGGGGCCCGTGGGAGATTATGGGGCAAGAAACTTGGAGAGTTCCTTTACTTGAGTCATTCAAGTTTGCTGCTAGCGTGAGGGCTGTGGACTACGCCGATCGGCTACGCCAGGCAGGACTGCGGGTGACCGCGGCCCGGCTGGCGATCATGCAGACCGTGAGCGATGGCGATCACCTCGACGTGGAGGCCATCCATCGCGGCGTGTGCGAGCGCGTCGGCCAGGTGTCCCTCCAGGCCGTCTACGACTCGCTGAACGCGTTGCAGCGCGGCGGGCTGCTGCGCCGCATCGAGCCCCCGGGCAGCCCGACCCGGTACGAGACGCGGGTGGGCGACAACCACCACCACCTCGTCTGCCGGCACTGCGGCAAGATCACCGACGTCGACTGCGCGGTGGGGCACGCACCCTGCCTGGATCCGGTGTCGGACGCCGGCTACCTGGTGGACGAGGCGGACGTCATCTACTGGGGCCTGTGCCCGCCGTGCCGGGCCGAGACCGGCGCCGTCCACCTCTGACCGCGTTCCGCGAAACAACCCGACGAAACAACCCGACGAAGCGATCCCGACGACGTGATCCCGGAGGACAGCGTCATGACCGACAGGCCCATCACCACCACCGACGCCGGGATTCCCGCCCCCAGTGACGAGTTCTCGCTGTCCGTCGGCCCCAACGGGCCGCTGCTGCTGCAGGACCACTACCTGATCCAGAAGATGGCCCACTTCAACCGGGAGCGGGTGCCCGAGCGTGTCGTGCACGCCAAGGGCGGCGGCGCGTACGGCGTGCTGCAGATCACCGAGGACGTCAGCCAGTTCACCAAGGCCAAGCTGTTCCAGAAGGGCAAGGAGACCGAGCTCCTGCTGCGCTTTTCCACGGTGGCCGGGGAGCTGGGCAGCGCCGACACCGCGCGCGACCCCCGCGGCTTCGCGATCAAGTTCTACACCGAGGACGGCAACTACGACCTTGTCGGCAACAACACGCCGATCTTCTTCATCCGCGACCCGCAGAAGTTCTCCGACTTCATCCACTCGCAAAAGCGCCGCGCCGACAACCACCTGCGCGACCACAACATGCAGTGGGACTTCTGGACGCTGTCCCCCGAGTCGGCCCACCAGGTGGCGTTCCTCATGACCGACCGCGGCACGCCGCGTACGTGGCGGAACATGCACGGCTTCGGGTCGCACACCTTCCTCTGGTACAACGCGGCGGGCGAGAAGTTCTGGGTCAAGTACCACTTCAAGACCGAGCAGGGCATCGAGAACTTCACCGACGCCGAGGCCAGGGCGATGATGGCGGAGGACCCCGACTTCCACATCCGCGACCTCTACACGGCGATCAAGAACGGCGACCACCCGGCGTGGAAGGTCAACATCCAGATCATGCCGTTCGAGGACGCGGCGGACTACCGGTTCAACCCGTTCGACCTCACCAAGGTGTGGCCGCACAGTGACTACCCGGAGATCACGATCGGCCGGTTCGTCCTCAACCGCAACCCGGAGAACTACTTCGCCGAGATCGAGCAGGCCGCGTTCGAGCCCGCCAACATGGTGCCGGGCGTCGGCGCCTCGCCGGACAAGATGCTCCAGGGCCGGCTGTTCTCCTACCCGGACACCCACCGCCACCGCATCGGCGTCAACTACCTGCAGCTCCCGGTGAACCGGCCCAAGTCGCCCGTCCACAGCTACAACAAGGACGGCGCCATGACGTTCGTCAATTCGGGCGATCCGGTGTACGCACCGAACTCCTTCGGCGGACCGGCCGCCGATCCCTCGCTCTTCGCGGGCGAGCACTACCGGGTCGCCGGCGAGATCATCCGCAGCGCGTACGTCAAGCACCGGGAGGACGACGACTTCGTCCAGCCGCGCGCCCTCTGGGAGAACGTGCTGTCGGACACCGACCGCGACCACATGGTGAGCAACATCGTCGGCCACGCCTCGGCTCCCGAGGTCACCGCCGACATGAAAAAGCGCGTGGTCGAGTATTGGACCAACGTCCACAAGGACCTCGGCCAGCGCGTCGCGCAGGGGCTCGGCGTCGCCTGACCCCCCTTCCCCTCACGTACGGCTCGCGCCCTTTCCGGGCGCGGGCCGTACGTGTGCGGGTGCCCGGCGCTCACCCCCCCCGCGCCGTTTCCCCGGGGAAATCCCGGCCGGGCCCGTTAAATGTCGAACTCGCCGTCCTTCACGCCGCCGATGAACGCCTTCCACTCGGCGGAGGTGAAGACGAGGGCGGGACCATCCTGATTCTTGCTGTCGCGCACGCCCACATGCCCGTCGGGCAGCATGGCCACTTCCACACAGGCGCAATTGTTGGCGCTCCGGCTGCTCTTCCACCAGACGGCGCCGGACAGGTCAATCGAGTTCATGGACAACGTTTCTCTCCCCCCGGAAATCATGTCGCGCGGGTTCCCGGGGCCGGTCTAGAGCTGGCTATCGCCAGTGACGGACAGTTTTCTCCAAGAACCGGCGGGAGTCGTCCACGTCCAGTGCCTTCGTCTGCAGGTAGTCGAATGCCAGCTCGTAGCGGTAGACGATCGTCTCGTCCTCGACCAGACGCCCGCCCAGGAGTGCCTCCAGGTACACGACGTCGTGGAACTCCGGCAGTTTGAGGTGGCAGAACGCCCCGGTGTTGATCGGGTGCTCCGCGTCGAGCGGAAGGATCCGTAACTCGACGTTCGGCAGCTCCGACACCTCGATCAACCGCCTGAGTTGATCCCGCATCACCTCGTGGTCGCCGAACCGGCGCAGCAGGACCGACTCCTCCAGGATGGCCGAGATGGCCAGCGGGTTGTCCGCCCTCAAAACCGCCTGCTGGCGCGCCATCCGGACCTCGATCCGGCTGCGCACCTCGCCCGGCGCCTCAAGGGTGCTCCGCTGCCCGCTCTCCATCATGGCGCGGACGTACGCCTCCGTCTGGAACAGGCCCGGCACCACCTGGGGTTCCCAGTCGCGTGCCATCGTGGCTTCGGCCTCCAGGCCAAGGAACGTCGTGTATTCCTTGGGCAGGGAGTCGCGGTAGTCCTCCCACCAGCCCTTCCGGGTCGCGTCCCGGTGCAGGGCGAGCAGCTCTTGGCGTTGGCGGGAATCTACCATGTAGATCACCAGAAGCGCCTCAACGTCGCTCGTACGAGGCGAGGTTCGCGCCGTCTCGATTCTGCTGATCTTCGCCGCCGACCAGCCGAGCCGGGCGGCGACCTGGTCGCCCGTCAGATCGGCACGCTCACGCAACCGGCGCAGTTCCTGTCCCAGCCGCCGGCGGCGGACGGTGGGGCTGCCGTGCTCGGGCATCCCGGCCGACCTCCTTCATCCGGTGAACCCGGTGGTTTCGGTGGACGCACGGATGACGGGCGCGCCCTGGCGGATCGGGCGCACACGTCAGGGACGCCCTGTCCGAAGATTACCGCGCGCCCTCGTGCAACTTGCACGGCGATTTGCAGCGCATCTGCACAAGATTCTTGCGGATTTCTTTTCGCTAAGTATTGCAGGGGATTGCGTCCTGCGTCACGATCGATACGGGAAGGGTCTTCCGGAGGGCGGGGGCGCCGGCGGTCGCCGGTGGAAAAACTCCGGGAACCGTCTTCCCATCCGGGGCACGCGCCCGGCTCGGGAGTGTCTGACAAATGCCGCCCCTCGCGCGGCGAGGCCTATTTGCCGGGCACGACCACGGGGCGCCGGCCGCCTCGGACGCGCGTGAACAACGGGGAGGCATCCGGGCCAGCGGGATTTCACCATTCGGCCGGCGTCGCCGGCGTTCACCACCGACACCACCAAATGGGCCGTTCCGGAAATCGAACGCGCCCTCCGCACGACGAATTCAGGACGACGAGATCTCCATATGGCACCCACCCGAAAGGAGTCTCCAGTGAATCCCCCCGGTGCCACCTGGTTGTCGATGATCAAAGACCGGATGGCGATGGCCGACCGGGCGCTGTGCGCCGACCAGGACAGGTGGGCGCGCGAACTGAAGTGGACCGTCAGCCGCACCGGCTTCGGCGCCCGGGTCTACCGCGACCCCCGCTTCGACCTCGTACGCGAGCTCGAGGAGGTCGGCCGCCTCTTCACGGTGTGACACCCCCGGGCCCTTCGCCCCGGGCCCTTCGCCCCGGGCTCTTCCCAC
>JADGHC010000117.1 GCA_019689655.1 Microbispora sp. | reverse complement strand
CTCCTGATCCTCTTCACCCACCCCAGGGAGGCACCCCCCATGAAACGCCTTCTCCGCCTGTCCGCCCTGCTGTCCGCCACGGTCGCGCTCACCGCCTGTACGGCGGGCACCGAGAACGCGCCGCCCAAACTGGAGCGAAGCGGCGCGAGCCACGAGCCGGTCACCATCGAGTTCTGGCACGGCTTCAGCGCCGACAACGAGCTCAAGGCCTTCGACGAGACCCTCGCCGGTTTTCACGAGAAGTTCCCCTGGATCACGGTCAAGGCGACCAAGGCCATCCAGGACGACCAGATCATCCAGTCCGTGCGCGGCGGCAACCCGCCCGACGTGGCGCTGTCGTTCACCACCGACAGCGTCGCCGAGTTCTGCAAGGCCGGGATCTTCCAGGACCTCAACCCGTACCTCAAGGCGAGCGGCATCGACCCGGTGTCGCTGTTCCCGAAGGTGATCGCCGAATACACGCAGTATCAGGGCAAGCGCTGCGTGATGCCCATGCTCGCCGACGCGTACGGCCTCTACTACAACAAGGCGCTCATGAAGGGCCACCAGCCGCCGAAGACGCTGAGCGAGCTGGCCGACCTGGCCAAGAAGCTCACGGTCCGCGACGGCCAGGGGAACATCAAGGTCGCCGGGTTCGTCCCGACCAGCCAGATGTACGAGAACGCCCCCATCCACATGGGCGTGATGGTCGGCGCGAAGTGGATCAACCCCGACGGCACCTCGGCCATCGGCTCCGACCCCCGGTGGAAGAAGCTGATGACCTGGCAGAAGGACCTCACCGACTGGTACGGCTACGACAAGCTGGAGAAGTTCCGCAAGAGCTTCGGCGACGAGTGGTCGGCCGAGAACCCGTTCACCATCGGCAAGGTCGCCATGGTCATCGACGGCGAGTGGCGCACCGCCATGCTCGCCGCCGACGCCCCCGGCCTCGACTACGGCACCGCGCCGCTGCCGGTGGCCGACGACCAGCCGCAGCGGTACGGCGCGGGCTACATCACGGGCACCGTCATCGGCATCCCGCGCGGCGCCAAGCACCCGGAGGCCGCCTGGGAGCTGGTGAGGTACCTCACCACCGACACCGGGACACTGGTGACCCTGTCGAACGCGATCAGGAACGTGCCGAGCACCCTGCCCGCGCTCCAGTCGCCCGACCTGAAGAAGGACCCGAACTTCCAGACCTTCCTCGACATATTCGCCAACCCCAACAGCACGACGCTGCCGGCCCACGTCAACGCCGTGTTCAACCAGCAGACGCTCCAGGAGGCGCAGATCAAGTGGGAGTCGGGCCGCGCGCCCGACCTGGACGCGCTGCTCGCCGACGTCGACAAGAAGATCAACGACAAGCTCAAGCTGACGGCGGGCGGCTGAGCCCGATGCGTGGGAACCTGCGCGCTCTCCTCTACCTGTCCCCCTGGCTCGCCGGGTTCGCGATCTTCTTCGCCTACCCGCTGGTGTCCACGGTGTACTTCTCCTTCCAGCGGTACGACCTGTTCACGCTGGAGCCGGTCGGGCTGCTCAACTGGGAGTACTTCTTCAAGGACCAGGCGGCCTGGACGGCGATCCGCAACACGCTGTGGCTGGTCGTGGTGATGGTCCCGCTGCGGGTGCTGTTCGGCCTCGGCGTCGCCCAGCTCGTGACCAGGATCAAGGCCGGCGCCGGGATCTACCGGACGATCTTCTACCTGCCCGCCCTGGTGCCGGTGGTGGCCGGGACGCTGGGGTTCGTGTTCCTGCTGAACCCCGGCACCGGGCCGGTGCAGGCGATCCTTTCGGCCGTCGGGCTGCCCGCGCCGGACTGGTTCGGCGACCCGGCGTGGTCGAAGTGGGGGCTGACCCTGCTGGGCCTGTGGTCGGTCGGCGATCTCATGGTCATCTTCATGGCCGCCCTGCTGGACGTGCCGAAACAGCTCTACGAGGCGGCGGCCATCGACGGCGCGAACGGCTGGCGGCAGTTCGTGTCGATCACCCTGCCGGTGATCCGGCCGGTGCTGATGTTCGCGCTCGTCACCGGGGTGATCCAGACGCTGCAGTACTTCACCCAGGCCGAGGTCGCCGCGCGGGTCGCGTCCGGCGCGACCGACTCCGCGGGGTCGTCGTTCACCCCCGGCTACCCCGACCAGTCCACGCTGACGTTCCCGCAGTGGCTGTTCCAGCAGGGGTTCCGCGACTACGCGATGGGCTACGCCTGCGTGCTCGCGCTGGTGCTGTTCGCGGTCGCGATGGTGTTCACGCTCATCCTGCTGCGGCAGTTCCGCGGCCTCGGGGAGGAGGAGGCATGACGAGGCGCTCGACGCTGCTGTGGGTCGCCCGGCACGCGCTGGCCATCGCGCTCGCGCTGATGTTCCTCGGCCCGCTGGTGTTCATCGCGCTCACCGCCGTGATGAGCGACCGGCAGGCGCTCACCTCCGACCTGTGGCCGCACACCTGGAACTGGGGCAACTTCGCCGAGATCTTCGAAAAGGCGCCGCTGCTGCTGTGGATCCGCAACACGCTGCTCTACTCGGTGCTCGCCACCGCGTTCACGCTGGTGTCGTCGATCCCCGTGGCGTACGCCCTGGCGCGGTTCCGCTTCCGCGGCCGCCGGCTGGCGTTCCTGCTGGTGATCACCATGATGATGCTGCCGCCGCAGGTCGTGGCGGTGCCGATCTACCTGATCTGGGCCCGGTTCCACCTGACCGGCACGCTGTGGCCGCTCATCCTGCCGATGCTGCTCGGCGACGCGTTCTCGATCTTCCTGCTGCGGCAGTTCCTCGTCACGATCCCGCGTGACTACTCCGACGCGGCGAAGGTCGACGGGTGCGGCGAGTTCCGCACGCTCGTGCGGGTGATCCTGCCGATGGCCCGCCCGGCCATCGCCGCCGTCGCCCTCTTCCAATTTTTTTACTGCTGGAACGACTATTACGGACCCCTGCTGTACGCCGGGACCGACCTGGACAACTGGACGCTGTCGCTGGGGCTGGCGGCGTTCCGGTCGGTGCACCGCGTGCAGTGGAACCTCACGATGGCCGCCACGCTGCTGGCCATGGCCCCGGTGATCATCGTGTTCTTCTTCGCCCAGAAGGTCTTCATCGAGGGCGTCAAGCTGACGGGAGTCAAATGAAGCTGACCGTTGTCGGGGGCGGTTCCACGTACACGCCGGAGCTGATCGACGGGTTCGCCCGCCTGCGTGACGAGCTGCCGCTGTCGGAGATCGTTCTCGTCGACCCCGACGAGCGGCGGCTCGCGACGGTCGCCGGGATGGCGCGGCGGATGCTCGCCAGAGCCGGGCACCCGGCCGTGCTGACCACCGCCACCCGGGTGGAGGACGGCGTCGCCGGGTCCGCGGCGGTGCTGCTGCAACTGCGCGTCGGCGGCCAGGCGGCCAGGAACGTCGACGAGACCCTGCCGCTGGAGTGCGGCTGCGTCGGGCAGGAGACCACGGGCGCCGGGGGCCTGGCCAAGGCCCTGCGGACCGTGCCGGTGGTGCTCGACATCGCCGAGCGGGTGCGCACGCACGCGCCCGGCGCGTGGATCGTGGACTTCACCAACCCCGTCGGCATCGTCACCCGGGCGCTGCTCGACGCCGGGCACCGGGCCATCGGGCTGTGCAACGTGGCCATCGGGTTCCAGCGCCGCTTCGCCGCCCTGCTGGGCGTGGCCCCCGAGCGGATCGCGCTCGGCCACGTCGGGCTCAACCACCTCACCTGGGAGCGGTCGGTCCTGCTGGACGGGGTGGACGTGCTGCCCCGCCTGCTGGACGAGCACGGCGAACAGATCGCCGAGTCCGTCGGCCTGCCGGTCGGGCTGCTGCGCCGCCTGCGCGCCGTGCCGTCGTACTACCTGCGGTACTTCTACGAGCACGACCGGGTGGTGGCCGAGCAGCGGACCTCGCCGTCGCGGGCCGCCGAGGTGGCGGCGATGGAGTCGGCGCTGCTGGAGATGTACGCCGACCCCGCCGTAAACACCAAGCCCGACCTGCTGAACAAGCGCGGCGGGGCCTTCTACTCGGAGGCCGCCGTCGCCCTGGTCGCCTCGATCGTCGGCGACCGCGGGGACGTGCAGGTCGTCAACACCCGCAACAACGGCACGCTGCCGTTCCTCGACGACGACGCGGTGATCGAGGTCCCGGCCGCCGTCGGGGCCGCCGGTGCCGTCCCGCTGTCCGTGGATCCCGTGGAGCCGCTGTATCGCGGCCTGATCGCCCACGTGTCGGCGTACGAGTCGCTCGCCCTGGACGCGGCCCTGCACGGCGGCGAGGACCGCGTCAGGGACGCCCTGCTGGCCCATCCGCTGGTCGGCCAGGCCTCCCTCGCCGGCGACCTCGCCGCGCGCCTGGTGGAGGCCAACCGCGCCTTCCTGCCGTGGGCGGTGACCCGGTGACCCCCTCCCGCACGGTCCTGGCCGTGGACGGCGGCAACAGCAAGACCGATGTCGCCCTCGTCCGGGAGGACGGCGTGGTGCTCGCCGCCGCGCGCGGGCCCGGCTTCCTGCCGCAGAGCGCCGGGGTGGACGCCGCCGTCGACGTGATCGGCCGGACCGTACGGCTGGCGCTCGGCGACGAGACCGCCGCGCCGCCGTACGCCGACCACGTCGCGGCGTACGTCGCGGGCGCGGACCTGCCGGTCGAGGAGGAGCGGCTGCGGGCCGAACTGCTGGCGCGCGGCTACGCGGCCGAGGTCGCGGTGGGCAACGACACCTTCGCCCTGCTGCGGGCCGGGTCGCGCACCGGCTGGGGCGTGGCCGTCGTCTGCGGTGCCGGCATCAACGCGGTGGGCGTCTCCCCCACCGGGCAGATCGCCCGGTTCCCGGCGCTCGGCCGGATCAGCGGCGACTGGGGCGGCGGGCACCACCTGGGCGAGGAGGTGCTCTGGCACGCCGTGCGCGCCGAAGACGGCCGCGGCCCCGCGACCGTGCTGACCGACGTCGTGCGCGCCTGCTTCGGCACCGCCACCGTCGAGGAGGTCGTCGTCGGGCTGCACGTCGGCGAGCTGGCGGCCGACCGGCTGCACACCCTCGTGCCGTCCCTGCTCGCCGCCGCCGCGGACGGCGACGCCGTGGCCGGGTCGCTGGTGGAACGGCAGGCCGAGGAGATCGCCCTGCTCGGCGTCGTCGCCATGCGGCGGCTCGGCCTGCTCGCCACGCCCTGCGAGGTCGTGCTCGGCGGCGGCGTGCTGACCGCCCGGCACCCGTTGCTCACGTCGCTGGTCGAGCGGCGCTACGCCGAACGCGCGCCGCTCGCCCGGCTTGTCGTCGCCCGCGTGCCGCCGATCGCGGGCGCCGCCCTGCTCGGCCTGGACCGCCTCGGCGCGTCCCCCGAGGCGTACGCCCGGGTGCGGGCGCACTTCCGCGGCGAGGAGGGCGGCGCTCAGCCGGCGGCGTCCTCCTCCGGCCCCTTCTCGATCACGGGCGAGCGGTAGTCGTACGGCGTGCTGAGGACGACGGTCGTTCGCGTGCTGACGTTGGCCGAGGCGCGGATCTGCTGGAGCAGCTCCTCCAGGGCGAGCGGGGAGGCGACGCGGACCTTGAGAATGTAACTTTCATCGCCCGCGACGCTGTGGCACGCCTCGATGGCGGTCAGATGGCTCAGCCGTTCCGGCGCGTCATCCGGCGCGGAAGGGTCGATCGGTTTGATCGAGACGAACGCCGTCAGCGGAAGGCCGACCTCGTCGTAGTTCACGAGAGCGGCGTATCCGCGGATGACACCACGCTTTTCCAGCCTGCGAACCCGCTGGTGCACCGCGGAGACCGACAACCCGGTCTCCTTGGCCAGATCGGTGAAGCTCATCCGGCCGTCAGTCGCCAGCAGGGTGACGATTCGGCGATCGATCTCCTCCACCCCAGCAACGGTAGCGCCGACCGGGAGTGTCTCGTCCAGAAGCCACCGAAATGCCGTGCCGCCGGAAATGTCAGTGGGCACGGCTAGCTTGCGATCACCACCGAGACCGGAGGAGGTCATCGATGTATCGGCAGGGCGACGTGTTGATCGTGCCCGTGGCGGAGGAGTCGGTGCCGCGCGGCCTGCGCCCGGTGCCGCGCGACCCGCGCGGGAGGCTGGTGCTGGCGGAGGGCGAGGCGACCGGGCACTGTCACGCGATCCCGGGCCCGGGAACGCTGTATCCCGGCTTTCTGCACTTGCCCGCCGGCGGCCGCCTCGTCCACGAGGAGCACGACCCGATCTCGCTGCCGAAGGGGTGGTTCCGGGTGATCCGCCAGCGGGAGTACGTGCCCGGTTCGTTCCGGATGGTGGCCGACTGATGACGACGCGGACCCTGTCTTGGGAGCGGGTGGCCTTCGCCACCGGCGGAGGCGACCACGACGAGGCGTCGGCGGGGGTGCGGCTGGCCTACCGCGAGGCGGGCCTGCGCGAGCCCGAGGTGATCGTACGGCTGGCCTCCCCCGCCGCCGGGGCGATCGCGGCGGCGTGGCTGCACGGCACCGGAGAGGTACGGGCGGCGATGGAGGAGACCGGGTTCGGGCCGCCGGGGGACCTCGGCGGCATCGACCCCGGGGTCTCGGTGCGCCACGAGGTCCGCACCGCGCCCTGGGAGAGAGCCAGGGCGGAGACGAGCGCCGCCGCCGGACCGGTCGGCTGGGCCCGGCTGTGGGAGGAGACCGGCGGCCGGCTGTGGCCGCGCGTCGACCGGCTGGTCACCGACATCCGCAGAGCCGTCGGCGACCTCGGCGGCGACGTGGCGCGCCGGGCGACCCTCGACGCGGTGCTCGGCCAGCACGACGCGCCATGGCTGTCGGCCTTCGAGGGACACGAGGGGCTGGAGGGGCTCACGCGGGTCGCGCGGCACGCGGGCTGGTGGTGGCCGTACGAGCGGGTCGCGATCCTCACCGACCGGCCGGTGACGCTACACCTGGACGACGCCGGGCGGCTGCACTCTCCCTTCGGCTCCGCCCAGGAGAGCCCGGCCCTGTCGTACGCCGACGGCTTCGCCCTCCACGCCTGGCACGGGATGCCGGTCCCCGCGGATTTCGGCGCCACCATGGCCGCGCTCACCCCCGAGCGCATCATGGCGGAGGAGAACGCGGAGCTGCGCCGGGTCATGCTGGAGCACTTCGGCATCGACCGCTACCTCGCCGAGTCGGGCGCCCGGCCCTGGCACTCCGACGAGACCGGCGTGCTGTATCGGATCGACCTGCCGGGCGACGAGCCGGTGGCGATGGTCGAGGTGGTCAACTCGACGCCGGAGCCGGACGGCACCCGGCGCACCTACTTCCTCCGGGTCCCGCCGTGGGTGATCAGGGCGCGTCAGGGCGTGGCGTGGACCTTCGGCGTGCCCGAGGAGGACTACCGCCCCGAGCGGGAGACCTGATCCCCGGCGGCGCCCCGGCCGGCCTTCCCGGCGGCGTTCCAGGCGGCGGGGATGCGTTCCAGCACGCCTCCCGCGAAGACGTCGTAGAGGCCGAGGGGCTCCAGGTGGACGTACCCGATGTGGCAGTCGCAGACGGGCAGCGGACAGGGGCGGGGCCGCAGGGCGGGCCGGTATGAGCCGTCGTAGAGGTTGCCGAGCACCTCTGGCACGAAGTGGCAGCGCCGGACCGTCCCGGCGCCGTCCACCGAGATCACGCTGTCTCCGGTGCGGCACGGCAGGCCCAGGCTGCGGTGCGCGTGCCGGCTGTAGTCGAACAGCGGGTCGATGGCCGTCCACTCCGCGGCCTCGGCGTCGGTGTAGACCCGGCCCTCCTGGGCGTTGACCCACAGGTAGGTCTCCGGCGGCAGGTCCGCCCGGAGCCTGCGGGCGTCGTCCAGGTGCGCCGGGTCGCCGACGATGCCGACGCTGTGCCGTACGGGCAGCGAGCGGACCTTGGGCAGGAACCGCTCGTACGGCACCTGGGTGGGGTGGTAGGTCACCCACAGCGCCGCCCGGTCCGAGGCATCCGCGAGCCAGCCGGTGCGGCAGCTCAGGTTCGTCTGGATGGCCACCCGGCGCACGTTGGGCAGCCAGGACAGCCGCACCAGCGCCTCCCGATACCAGGACCGCACCAGCCCCTCGCCCCACGGGGTGAACAGCACCGAGATCTCGAAGTCCTGGGCCGCGACCCACGCCGTGAAGCGCTCCAGGGCGGCCCGGTCGGCGCGCAGCTGCTCCGGAGTGTCCCTGCGCTTGGCGAACGGGCAGTAGCCGCAGTCGTAGTCGCAGCTCGCCAGCGGCCCCCGGTAGAGGATGGTCAGCACGCGTCGTACTCCTCCATGAGCGTCCGCACACCCGGCGAGAACAGCGCGGGGCCGATGGCGTCGGAGTGGGCGAGCCCCTCGGGGGTCGGCCGCACGGTGGACGCGTCCGCCGTCAGCCAGCCGGGGAACCAGTCGAGCAGGGGGAAGTCGTCCAGCACGTCCGCGCCGAACCTCGACCGGTAGAACTCCCGCGACAGCCCCTCGGCGCGCAGCAGCGACTGGATGAGATGCCGTCTCCTGCGCTCCTCCTCGTCCAGGGCGAACCCCACGTTGGCCACGCCGAAGTCGTCGCGCCGCACGTAGTCGTCGATGATCGCCCGGACGTGGCGGACCCCGACGGCGTACTCGAAGGAGTAGTGCAGGGCGCTGGTGTACGAGCGGGCCCCGCAGCCGAGGCCGACCATGCCGTCGGTCTGGCAGCAGTACTCGGTTGAGCCGCCCGAGCCGGGCAGCCGGAACATCCGCATGGACACCTGCTCGTACCCCGCGTCGAGCAGGTGGTCGCGGCCGATGCGATACAGCTCCATGCGCTGGTCGTCCCAGGCGCGGCCCCGCCTGCCCAGCCCGGTGAGCGGCCGGACGTACAGCGGGTAGAGGTACAGCTCCTCCGGCTTCCACGCCAGCGCGGCGTCCAGCGAGTGACGCCACGACTGCGGTGTCTGCCCGTCGATGCCGTAGATCAGGTCGATGTTGAGGGTCGCGATGCCCGACGCGCGGATCGCGTCGAGCGCGGCGTCCACCTCCGCGCGTTTTTGCGGCCGTACGGCCGCACGGGCCTCGGCGTCCACGAAGCTCTGCACGCCGATCGAGATCCGGTCCGCGCCCCGCTCCGCGAGCACGGCGAGACGGTCGGGTGTGGCGGTGGCCGGGGAGGTCTCCACCGACAGCGGGATCTCCCGCAGGTCGACGCCCATCGCGCGCTCGGTGAGGTCGAACAGTCGGGTCAGCTCACGGGCGTCCAGGTAGGTGGGGGTGCCGCCGCCGAAGGCCGCCGTCGTGAAACGCGGCTCGTCCAGGGCGGCCCGTACGGCCCGCGCCTGCCGTTCCAGGGCGTCCAGGTAGGCGCCGGTCAGCTCCTCGGGGGCGCCGGTGCGGGTGAACAGGTTGCAGAACCCGCACCGCATCTCGCAGAACGGGATGTGGACATACAGCGCGCCCGCCCGCTCCCCCGCCCAGACCTCCGTCAGGGCCGGGCGCGGGTCGAGCGGCCGGTAGGCCGTCTTGTGCGGGTAGGCGTAGACGTATCCCTCATACGGGGTCACTCGGGCTCCCGTCGGAATCAGCCAGGATGAACTCGGCATAGGGCACCGTCCAGACGACCTCATGGCCGACGCGGTGCCCGACATACCCGTCCTCGCCGTACGCCGTCCCGTGGTCGGAGCAGACGATGACGAGGCAGGGCCGGCGCATCAGCGCGTACAGCCTGCCGATGTGCCGGTCGACGTACTCGAGCGCGGCGGCCTGGGTGTCCGGGCCGTCGCGGGTGGCGCCGGGGAGATAGAAGTAGTTGGGCTGGTGCAGCGCCGCCACGTTGACGAACAGGAAGACCGGCCGGTCGCGCCGCGCGAGCACCTCCGCCGCGCGGTCGATCTGCCGTTCCAGCGAGTGGGGGCTGGTCACCCCGAACTCCGGCTCCCAGTGGCTCTCCGCGAACAGCCCGGGCAGCGCCGAGCCCAGCGGGGTGAGCTTGTTGAAGAACCCGACCCCGCCGATGCAGACCGTGTGATAACCGGCGCGGGCGAGCCCGGTGGGCAGATCGGGCGCGTCGAACACCCAGGTGCCCGGCCCCGTCGTCTCGCTGCCGGGGAACGTCGCGGCGAACAGGCGCGGGTGCGGCCCCGGCGTGACCGGCGTGGGCAGGAACCCCGCGAAGATCGCGGCGTGCGCGGCGTAGGTGAAGCTGCCGGGGCTGTGCCGCCGCTCCCACCTGCGGCCGCCCGGCAGCAGGTTGGGCAGCCGTCCGGCGTCGGCCAGTGCGGCCGCGACGTCGTAGCGGAGCGTGTCGAGCGTGACCAGGAGGATGTCGTGGGTTCCCACGATCTCGTTCATGTCCACGGCCGGCCCGCGATCGCCTCGATCTGCTCGGCGTAGGTGTCCCTGCCGTTGCCCGCCAGGTCGCCCAGGCCGGGCAGGAGGTCGCCGAACGCGTTGACCTCCGCCACGGCCACCGACCGCAGGTCGGCCCCGACCATGAGGTCGACACCGGTGGTCAGGCTGCCCGGGAAGCACGCGGCGGTCCGGGCGGCCACGTCGAGCACCCGGTCCCACAGGGTGGTCCGCGCCCTGACCACGCCGAGGTCGCCCCGCAGTCCGCCGAGGTGCAGGTTGGTGATCGGCGTCCTGCTCGTGCGCATCACCGCGTGGGTCGGTCTCCCGGCCACGGTCACGACGCGCAGGTCGAACGTCCTGCCGCCCGCCGACGCCTTCGGAAACCACCGCTCCACGTGCAGCCCGTCGGGGGCGAGGGTCTCGATCAGCGCCTTCACCTCGCCCTCGTCGTCGTACGAGCGGACCCGCAGCGAGTTGCACAGCGTGCCGCCGATCCAGGCCGCCGAGGTGACGGCCTTGACCCGGCCCGCGTGGGCCTGGAAGGCGACGACGCCGGAGGCCGACGAGCCGTGGGCGGGCTTGACGAACACCCGGGCCCAGCCCCGCTCGGCCATCCGCTCGCGCAGCTCGCCGTACGAAGCCGCCTCGAAGGCGGGCGGCACCGGCACCCCGGCCGCGGACAGACGGGCGTGGCAGCGGCGTTTGTCGAACATCACCGCGATCTCCTCGACGTCGCTCAGCAGGCGGACGCAGGGGAGCGCGGCGATCCTCCGCAGCCCCGCCGTGAAGGCGGCGTACCAGGCCGCGCCCCCGCCGACCCGGGTGGGGTCCCCCGGTCCGCGCAGCAGCGCGTCGGTCTCCGCGTCCTCGCCCGGCGAGTCGATGCGCACCGGCGTCCCCGGCGGCAGGCCGACCTCCCGTCCCGTCAGCACGTCAGGCCACGGGACGACCCGCGGCTCGGGCAGCCCCCGGGCGACGGCGGCGTCCCGGAACATGGTCACCCGCCGGTCGCCCGGCACCCCGACCACGGCCAAACGGGGCGTCACTCGCTCACCGCCACGTAGCGCTCGTAGTCCGGCTGCCGCTCGGACAGGTCCACGTCGACGCCGGGCAGGGAGGCGACGATCCGCGCCGCCATCGCCTCGCCGATGTAGTGGTGGTGCAGGTCGAGCCGGCGCAGGTGGGTCAGCGGCCGGCCGCCGAGCAGGGCCTCCGCCCCGGCGTCGGTCAGCTCGCCCATCGACAGGCTCAGCTCCTCCAGCCGGGCCACCACGGGTGCGGCGGCGACGGCCGCGGCGATCTCGTCCTGCGCGGGGCTGTCGCACAGGCCGAGCCGCCGCAGCGCGGGCAGGCGCTCCCCGGACAGGATCGGCGCGAGGTCGGCGACGGTGGCGTCACCGCCGTACTGCTCGACGCCCAGCCACAGCTCCAGATGCTCCAGCGCGGGCAGATCCGACTCCCCGACCGCCCGCACCACCCCGGCGGGCAGCCCGCCGCTCTCGAACCGCAGCACGCGCAGCCGCTCGTGCCGTACGGGCCGCAGGGCAAGGCCGCCCGACCCGCGGACGTCAAGCCGCTCCAGACGCGGGAACGCCTCCAGCAGCGGCGTGACGTCCCCCTGCTCGATCCAGGAGATCTCGAACATCTCCGTGCTGACGAACCCCAGGAAGACCGACCGCAGAGCGGGCAACCGCGCCGCGTTGGCGGCCAGGAACGCGGGCACGTCGCGTCCGTCGTGCGCCACCACGATCGCCTCGATCGCGTCGCCGCCCACCGCGTCGATCAGGTGTGCGAGCTCCCGCTCGAGTCCCGGATTCTCCTCGTCGCCGGACAGCCCGGCCGTGAGCGCCCACGCGGCCGCCGAGGGGTCGGCGACGGCCTCTCCCGGCCGCACCACCGGTCTGCCGGCGAAGAACTCCCCCGCCGCCCACTCCTCGCCGTACAGGTAGAGGTCCTCGTGGACGAAGGTCTCGCCGGGGTCGGGCACGGCCGTCATTCGCTCACCGCCACGTAAAGCCAGAAGTCACCGTTCCCGGCGCCCCCGAGGTCTTCCTGGCCCGACAGGTCGACCTCGACGCCTCGCAGCGCCTCGGTCACCCGGGCGATCATCGCGTCGGTGAGGTAGTGGTGGTGCAGATCGAGCCGGCGCAGGTGGGTCAGCGGCTGACCGCCGAGCAGGGCCTCGGCCCCGGCGTCGGTGAGCACGCCCATCGAGAGGGCGAGGGACTCCAGCCGGGCCACCACGGGGGCGGCGGCGACGGCCGCCGCGATCTCGTCCTGGATCTCGCTGTTCTGGAGGCCGAGGTGGCGCAGCGCCGGCAGCCGCTCGCCGGACAGGATCGGCGCGAGGTCGGCGACGGTGGCGTCACCGCCGTAGTTCTCGACCCCGAGCCACAGGTCCAGGTGCTCAAGCGCGGGCAGGTCGCAGGCGCCGACCGCGCGCACCACCTCGGCGGGCAGCCCGCCGCTCTCGAACCGCAGCACGCGCAGCCGCTCGTGCCGTACGGGCCGCAGGGCCAAGCCTTCCGACCCGCGCACCTCCAGCCGTTCCAGACGCGGGAACGCCTCCAGCAGCGGCGTCACGTCCGACTGCTGGATCCAGGAGATCTCCGCCTCGTCGCTGCTGATCGCGCCGAGGAAGAGCGAGCGCAGCCCGGGGAACCGGGCGGCGTTGTCCGCGAGCATGCGGACGATGGACTCCGACGAGGTCTCGTAACATTTCTCCCATACGGCCCATGCGCCGACCACGAGCGCCGGGACCTCGGCCGTGTCCACGCGCTTCAGCAACGCGTCGAACGCATCCCCGATGTCGCGCTCGTCCAACCCCGAACTGATCCGCACCGCCACCGCGGCCGGGTCGGGGATCTCCTCGTCGTTCTCCGGGACGATTTCGATCACCGGTAGCCCGGCGTAGCTGTCGGAGTACATGTGCTGGTAGCCGCAATCGGGGTCGTAGGGGATCACTAGGGCACCCTCTTTCTCGCGGGCAGTGGCAAGCTGCTCGTGAAGGGGACTCGGCGGGAGCCGGGGTGACGGCCTGTTTTGATCGCCCATGA
>JADGHC010000116.1 GCA_019689655.1 Microbispora sp. | reverse complement strand
CCCCCCGGACCGGCCTCGGCCTCCGCTCCCGATTCGCCGCCCGCCGCTCCCGGCGCGGCACCCGTTCCCGATCCGGGTGCCTGGCCCGCGCACAGGGCCCGCTTGAGCCAGGCGGCGTCCCGCTGCCAGGTCGCGAGCTGGGTGGCGCTGACGTCACCAGAACCGGTGGCGAAGGCGTTGAGCAGCAGCTTCGAGACCAGGACCGCCCGGCGCACCTCGCCGCCGGGCGCATGCTCACCCGGCGCGAGCAGGCTCTCGAACTCGGCGGCCAGCTCGGGGAAGCGCTGCACCAGCGAGTCGACCGAAACGGCCGGGTCGAGCAGCCCGGCGGGCAGGCCCAGGTCGCCGGCGACCGCGACGGAGGCGGTCTCGAGCGCGGGCTGCTCCTCGTGATCGAACAGCCGGGCGAGCAGCCGCCAGTAGAGCACCTGACGCCGGTTGCGGTCGGCGATGGAGATCTCGTCGTTCATCGCCGCAGCAACCGTCCGGCTCGCTCACGCAGCACGGCGACCGCGTCCCCGGTCCGGGCCTCGGCCTTGGCCGCCTTGGGGTCGGTGGGGCCGAGCGCCCAGTCGCCGGTGGCGACCACCGTCGTCTCCCGCTTCACCTTCGCCTGTACGGCGAGCGGCTGCAGCGTCCACTGCCCGCCGTCCCATCGGACCAGTCCCACGCACGCCGACGAGGACCGCACCAGGGCCGGGGTGAGCGGGCCGCAGCCGGGCAGCCGTTCGGTGTCCACGGCGAGTACGGCGCCGCCCAGGTCGAAGGAGCCGTCCCGGGTGACCTTGTAGCCCTCCACCAGCACGGGCTCGGCGATGCGCACCGGCACCCGGTCGAGGGGCGGCACCGCCGGGGCGAGCGCGCCGGACAGGCACAGCCGGGCGGCGGCGAACGGATCGGCGGGCGCGCCCACGAAGGCCCGGTCGTCGTCCCAGACGAGGTCGCCGCCGTCGACCAGCGTCATGTCCGTGATCTCGAGGCTGCGCCGGTCCGCCAGCGCGGCCAGCAGCACCTTGTGGCGCTGCGCGAGCTTCCACAGCGTGGGGCCGGTGACGGTGTCGACCTTGGCGACCGCGACGCAGGTGCGCATCAGCCGCGGCCTGCCGCCGCCGGCGGGTTCCAGGACGGCATGCACCTGGAACTGGACGGCGGTGCCGTGCTCGTGCACGTCGACGCCGAGCACCAGCAGCCGCCCCGACACGGTGGCCGTGGGCCGGGGCTCGGTCAGGACGCCGTCCTGCGACAGCAGCAGGGCACGAGTCCACAGATCCGCCCAGCGCCGCACCGGCAGACGCTCGGCCGAGCCGATCGGGCAGCATGCGCGCAGTTCGGCGGCGAAGCCGTCGAGCAACACGGCGAGCCGGCGCAGGGACGGCACACCGAGCAGGGCCTCGATGATCTGGTCCGCCGCCGAGACGAGGTCGTGGCCGACGCCGCGCCAGCCGGTGATGGCCAGCTCGCGCAGCCAGGCGCGCGCGCCGTCGAGCACGTTGCCGGCCGGCTGGGCGCCGGGGCCGCCCGCCGTCCCGGCGGGATCGCTCGGCGGCCAGTCCGCGCGCTCGCGTCCCAGGGCCGCGTCCAGGCCCCCGAGCAGGGCGTCGTGCACGGCTCCGTACAGGGCGATCCGGCCGCCCGCCAGGGCCGTCAGGTGCTCCGGTGCGATCGAGCCGGACACGACCGCGTCGGCGGCCTCCGCCAGCCGGTCCGCGAGCGGGCTGCCCGCGAACGCCGCGGCCAGCGCGGTCACCGCGTCGGCGCGCTCGCCGGTCACCCGGGCGAGGCCGTCCACCAGGGCGTCGTCGAAGCCGTCGAGCAGCGCGAGCGCCTCCTCGTGCCCCGCGCCGGCCCCGGCGTCCTGCGTGCCGCCGAGCAGGGCGGCCAACTGTACGGCGAGCATCAACGCACCACCCCCGTGGCCGGGAACCAGTGCAGCTCGGGAATCGGCAGTGTGGTGTCGGGCACCTCGAGATAGGCCAGGTGGCGCAGGAAGCGGCTGAACACGACCGCGGCGGGGGCGGGCTCGTGGACGCCGCCCAGGCAGTCGGCGAGCTCGGCGCCCTCGGGGACCTCGACCCGCAGATAACGGGCCACGCGGTCGGCGCCGTACTGCACGACGGCCTCCGCGACCAGGGCCCGCAGGTGCTTGCACGGCGCGCCGTACAGGCCACCGCAGGGGCGGTTGTTGTTGGTGCTGCAGTTGTAGTTGTGGGTGCCGGCGGCGATGGAGGAGACGTAGACCCGGCCGATGTCCGAGCCGCTCGACACCACGCCCTGCAGCCGGCCGTCCGCCAGCTCGACGAAGGGGACCTTCGCCAGCTTGCGCGGCCGGACCGGCGGCACCACGGGCAGCCTGCTGTTTCGCGCCCAAACGGTCATGCCGTCGGGGGAACGGTCTGTCATGATCCGGAACGTAGCCGAGCCCTACGACAAAACCGCCTACGAACTCCTCCCCGGCGTTCTGCTCGCCTCGCCCCGCACCTGCTGGGGCAGGCAGATCCGGGAGACGCGCGCGGCGGTGTCCGGCGCGGCCCGCGGCAGCCGGATCGTGAAGGTCGCCCCGGCTCCCGGCCGCCCGTCCACGCCGATCGTGCCGCCGTGCGCGTCCATCACCTCCCGCACGAGGGCCAGGCCAATACCAAGACCTCCGGCGTGGGGGCCGCCGACGTTCCTGGCGAGCAGGCGCTCGCCGTCACGCGGGTCCAGCCCCACACCGTCGTCCCGCACGCCGAGCTCTACCGTCTCGGGCCCCGAGCAGACGGTCACCCAGATGTGGCCTCCCGGGGATGTGTGGCGCAGCGCGTTGTCCAGCAGCGCGGAGATCACCCGGCGCAGCGCGGACCGCGCGCCGCGCACGACATGATCCCCGGGGCCGCGCCGCAGGTCGATCGTCACGCCGCGCTGCGCGGCGCGGACCGCCTCGGCGGCGACCGACTCCTCGGCCAGCGCGGCCAGGTCCACCGGCTCGTACGGCCGGCGGCGCTGCCTGAGCTGGGTCGACAGCAACAGGTCCTCGATCACCTCGCCCAGTTGCCCGATGCCGTCGACCAGCCGGTCGACGTCGCCCGCGACGGCACGGGGGTCCCGCTCCCGCCGCAGCCGCCGTGCGGCGAGCTGGGCGCGGACGTGCAGCCGGGTCACCGGGCTGCGCAGCTCATGGCTGACGTCGGCGGTGAACCGGCGCTGCCGGTCGAGGGCCTCGCCCAGCGGCGCGATCGCCCGGCGGGCGAGCACCTGCCCGATCAGCAGTGCCGCGAGCAGGGCCGCGACCTCGGCCGCACCGAGCGTGCGCAGCAGCCGGTGCCGTTCGGCGGTGGGGTAGTACAGGTCCATGACCGCCTGCACCGGCACGTCGCCGCGCCGCTGCGTGCGGACCAGGTACGTGCGCCCGCCGGCCTCCACGACCTCGACCCGGGTGCGGCCGTCGGCGGCGACCCGGTCGAGTGCGGCGCGCACCGGCAGGCTCTCCGGCGCGCCCGGCGATCTCGACACCGTGCCGTCCCGCAGCTCGAACAGCCAGACGCAGGGCGGCGGATGGGCGATCGGGGCCGACCGGGCGGCCACGGCCAGGTCACGCCGGGCGGTGGTGTCCTGGTCGTCGACCACGACGCAGTACACCAGCGCGCCCAGGAGGGCGATCGCCAGCGAGAACACGCCCGCCACCTGCGCGGTGATCCGGCGGCGAGTGCGGATCAGCAGACGCCGCTCCGGTTCGAAGGGCCGTGCCGCGATCACAGCTCACCCAGGCGATACCCCACGCCCCGTACGGTACGCACGACGCCCGGCCCGAGCTTGTTGCGCAAGTAGTAGACGTAGGTGTCCACGATCGACTCCGTCTCGGCGCCGTCGAAGACCCGCTGCCGCAGCGAGGCGCGCGTGTGCACCTGCCGGGGGCGTACGGCCAGCGCGTGCAGCAGGCGGCACTCCCTGCCGGACAGCGCCACCTGCTCGCCGGACGGCAGCCGTACGGTGAACGACGCGTAGTCGAGCCAGCCGCCGCCGAGCGGCAGCAGCGTGGCCTGGTCCAGATTCCTGCGCTGCAGGGCGCGCACCCGGGCCAGCAGTTCGTCGATCTCGAACGGCTTGACCAGGTAGTCCTCGGCACCCGCGTCGAGGCCGGTGACGCGGTCGGCGACGGCGCCGAAGGCGGTGAGCATCAGCACCGGCGTGGTGACCGCCCGCCGGCGCAGCCGCCGCAGCAGGTCGAGCCCGTCGATCACGGGCAGCCCGCGATCGATGATCATCACGTCGTAGGCGCGGCTCAGGCCAAGATGCAGCCCTCGCTGCCCCTCCGGCGCCAGGTCGACCGTGTACCCCTGGTCCGTGAACACGTCGGCCAGCATGTATCCCAGCTCGCGGTCGTCCTCGACGAGCAGCAAGCACCGGGAGCGCGGTTCGGATGTCCCCGATATCCGTGCCACCGGACAACCGTGGCACCCGAATCAGGAAATTTCCATGTTCGGAATTACCGCGTGCGGGATCCCGCCATTGTTCTGCACATGTCCGAACTCCGTAATGAAATTAGCTGAAACCGGTCTCACGCCGCCGTACGCGCCCCTCGGGCCACGGCTTGCGCGCTTTTCACATCCGTTCGCTCATGGCGCTCGGGCAACGCCAGTTTGTACAGCGGCATGGCCGCCGCCGTGGTGATCACGGCCACGAGGACGAGCATCGAGAAGAGCTGCCGCGTGATCATCCCCTGCGCCAGGCCGATGTTGATGAAAATGAGGATCATCAGCCCGCGGGCGTTCATCATCGCGCCCATCGCCCAGGATTCGCGCCATCCGAAGCCCAGCGCCCGGGTCACCAGCGAGCAGCCGAAGTACTTCCCGCAGAAGGCCACGGCGAGGATCAGCGCGAAAGCCAGCAGCGCCGAACCGCCGACGATGCCTCCGAGCTGGGTGTTCAGCCCGGAGAACGCGAAGAAGACGGGGAGCAGCAACGTCGAGACGACGTCCATCATCCGGCCGTGCAGCGCGGCGCGGAACGCCGGGTCGCGCGGCATGGTCAACCCGGCGATGAAGCCGCCGAACACCGAGTAGACGCCGATCAGGTCGGTGAACCACCCCGCCGCGAGCGGCACCAGGATGACCAGGTACACGCCGCCCGCGCCGAGCCGCCCGGTACGCGCGACCCGGCGGCCCAGCGGGCGCAGCAGCGGCGCCACCACCCCGAGCATCACCGCCGCGAACGCCCCCGCGAGGACGATGGTGCGCAGCGTGTCACCCGGGCCACCGCCGAGGTGCACCGCGGACAGCGCCGCCAGCAGGCACCACGCCGCGGCGTCGTCCATGGAGGCCGCCAGCAGGGCGACCCGGCCGACGCGGCTGTTTTGCAAACCGCGCTCGTACAAGATCCTGGCGAGCATGGGGAACGCGGTCAGCGACAGCGCTCCCCCAAGGAACAGGGCGAACTCCGCCCGGCCGACATCCGGGCGGGACAGGTCGTCCCACAGGAGAAGACCGGCGAGTGCGCCGGGGATCAGTGGAGCGAGGATCCCCGACGCGGCAAGCACGCTCGCCTTGGGCAGTTCGCCGGGCGCCCGGGCGTCGTGGTCCATCCCGGCTCCGACCAGGAACATGTACAACGTCAGGCCGATGGTGCTGAGCACGTACAGGACCGGCCTGACCTCGGCGGGAAACAACGCGGCCTGGGCATCGGGAAACAGCGCGCCGAGCAGCGTCGGCCCGAGCAGGACGCCGGCGACCATCTCGCCGACGACGCGCGGCTGCATCACCAGATTGGCCAGCCGGCCGCACACCGCCGCGGTCAGCAAGATCACGGCCAGGGCCGGCATCACCTTGAGGACCAGCTCCAGGTTGTGGTCGGCGACGGGCATGGTCTGCCTCCGTTCATGGTCAGCGCACGGGATGGGCGTCGTGGGAGAAGTGGCGCTCGCACAGCCGCAGCCGGCGCGCGTCCCACACCATGTACGTGCCGAGGACGAGCTGCACGAGGCTGCGCCAGACGTCTTCCCAGCGGTCCCGGAACCGCATGGACAGCAGCGTCAGGCGCCGTCCCGGCCCGCGCCGTACGCCCGCCGGGTCTCCCGGGTCCAGCGGCGTGAGCAGGCAGGGCCCCCGGTTGGGCAGGGACCGGGTGTGAGAGGCGGCGGTGTCGAGGTCGTAGGCACGCAGGACCTCCCGCACCGCGACCCGCAGAGCGAGCGGCGCGAGCCGCCACGCCGGGCACGGACGGTTCCCCGGCATGCCGAACGGGATGTGGTTGAGCTCCCGGATCGGGGCGTGCCCGGGGGCGAAGCGTCCGGGATCGAAGCGGTCCGGGTCCGGGAAACCCGCGCGGTGGAAGGCGGGATAGTCGAAGCACAGCACCGAGCCGGCCGGGATCGTGACCCCGTCACCGAGGGGGATGTCGCCCTTGGTGATGCGGTGGGCGATGCCGAACAGCGGATACAGCCGCAGCGTCTCCGAGATCACCTGGTCGAGGTAGCGGTCGTCTCCGGCCCTGGCCCGGGCCTGGACGTCCCGGTGCTGGGCGAGGGCCATCAGCACGTGGGCCGTGGCCTCCGACATCTGCACCACGGCGGTGTTGAAGAACGCGCCCTGGAGATACAGCGCCTGCTCCCGGGCGGTCAGCCCGGCCGGAAGCTCGTGCCGCACCCGGGGCAGCGCCTCCAGGAGATACACGGTCAGCCGGTCGCGCCGGTCCATGTGCCGCAGGCCGCAGCACTTCAGCGCGGTCACGACGTCGTCGGCGTTGCCGGCGATCAGGTCGCGCGCCCGCGGCGGGCACGGCTCGCCGAAGACGAGCTCGTAGGAGAACTCCGCCCACGCCGGCATCATCAGGTCGCGCAGCCGGACCACCCCGGCCGTGCCCTCCAGGGCCCGGGTGACGCAGCGGCGGGTGAGCTCCTCTATCCGTGCCCGCGGCACGGACAGGATGCGGCGGGTGGTCAGGGCGACGGCCTCGTACCGTTCCCCCGCCTCCAGATGTTCCTGGTGCATCTCCGGCCCCGGCGACAGCCAGTACCAGAACAAATCAGACAGGGCGGCGCCCTTGCTCCGGCCGGAGGCGGCCGGGTGGGAGTAGACCTCCCGGAACCGGTCGACGCCGACCAGCTCGCCGGGGACCGGGATGCTCTCCTCGCCGTTGATCCTGGTGAAGACCCACCCGCGCAGCGCGACGACCCGCCCGGGCAGCCACCGGGGCAGGCTGATCACGACCGCGACGGCCGCGGCCACCCACAGCGCCGTCAGCATCGCCGCACCAGCCCCGGTTCGAGGTCGTGCACCGAGGCGGCGCCGCACAGGGCGAGCACGTGCTCGACCTCCTCGCGCAGCAGCCCGAGCACCCGGCGGACGCCGCGCTCGCCGTCCGCCGCCAGGCCCCAGATCACCGGACGGCCGACCGCCACCGCCGACGCGCCCAGCGCCAGCGCCTTCACCACGTCGGTGCCGCGCCGGACGCCGCCGTCCACCAGCACCGGTACGGCCCCGCCCACGGCGGCCACGATCTCCGGCAGCAGCTCCACGGCCGCCGGGACGGTGTCGAGCTGCCGTCCGCCGTGGTTGGAGACGTACACCGCCGACACCCCGTGCTCCAGGGCGAGGCGCGCGTCGGCGGGGTGCATGACGCCCTTGAGCACGATGGGCAGCCCGGTCATCCGCCGCAGCAGATCGACGTGCTCCCAGGAGATCTCCGGCGACATGACGATGGGCCGCACCCGCCCGGCCGCGCCGTCACCGTCGTTGTCGCTGTCGCTTTCGCGCAGGTTCTCGCAGCGCATGCCCTCGGGCAGGTCGTCGAAGCCGTTGCGCACGTCCCGGTCACGCCGTCCCCTGACGGGGGAGTCCACGGTGACGACCAGCGCCGCGCAGCCGGCCGCCTCGGCGCGCCGTACGACCGCCTCGGTGAAGGCCATGTCGGGCTGGATGTAGAGCTGGAACCACAGCGTGGCGTCCGGCGCCGCCGCCGCGACGTCCTCGACCGCGACGGTGGCGGCCATGCTCATGATCATGATCGTCCCGGCGGCCGCCGCGGCGCGGGCCGTGGCCTTCTCGCCCTCGGGATCGGCGAGCCGGTGGAACGCGGTCGGCGCCACCAGCACCGGCGTCGCCACGCGGCTGCCCAGCAGCGTGGTCCCGGTCCGCGGGCCGCCCGCGCCGCGCAGGACGCGCGGCACCAGCGCGAGCCGGGCGTACGCCGCCTCGTTGGCCCGTACCGTGATCTCGTCGCCGGCCCCGCCGGCGAAGTAGTCGTAGTGGGCGGGCGGCAGCCGATCCCGGGCCACCGCCTCGAACTCCCGGACGGTTACCGGCGCGTGCATCACACCGACACCGGGAGGCTCTGGTGCTGGAAGAAGTCACGCAGCGGCCGGTGGTGCACCTCCGCGGAGGTCCAGTCGTTCTCCAGGTTCTCCGTGACGTGGTGGACGGCCTCCACCACGCCACCCCGGTAGCGGCGGACGACCGGGTGGAGGTAGTGGCCCTCGTGGGCGCGCCGCGCGTCGTTCTGCATGATCCGCCCGACCGAGACGTCGAAGGGGTCCACCTCGTCGTGGCCGGGGCCGTACTCCAAGGTGATCGCGAAGTGGCCGCCGTCGCCGATCGGCGGGCCCTGCAGATCGACCGGCAGCTCCTCCAGATAACGCGCACCGCCGTGCCCGTCCGGCACGATCACGTCGGCCAGCACCCCGAACTGCTGCCACAGCGCGGAGCTGCGGTTGACCCGCTTGAGCACGGCCGCCGCGAGCGCGTCCGGATCGGCGGGAAGCGCGTATCCCGGCCACGGCACACCGTGATATCTGGCCTCCAGGATGCGGTGCAGGGCACGCACGCCGTACCGGAAGCCGTGGATGAACCCGTTGGTGCCGCGCTTGAAGTCGCGGGACTGGGTGATCGTCCCGGCGAAGTGCAGGCCGGGCACGTTGACCGACTCGTACGCGGGGGTCAACGCCGGGAACCTGCCGTTGATCGTCAGCTCGGGGCGGCACTCGGGGGCGAAGATGGAGTCGTCGAAACGGAACCCGGTGCAGACGATCACCTTGTCGTACGGAATGTCCTTGGTGACCTCGTCGGCCCGCACGAACGCCACCGTGACCAGGAAGGTGCCGTCGGCCCGGCGTTCGATGCGCCTGATGTCGCCGTCCAGCACCGCGTTCTGCAGCTTGAGCTGGTAGGTGTCGAGGAAGTTGGCGTTGAACGCGCGCAGGTGCCCGACGAAGTGGGTGCGCCAGGCCAGGCGCACCGAGTGCGGCCCGGCCACGTGGATGACCGCGGCCGTCTCGACGAGGTTGTCGGCGGTCTCGAAGGCCGAGTTGCCCTTGCCGATGATGAGCACCCGCATGTCCGTGTAGTCCGCGGGGTTGGTCGAGTGGGTGCCGTACGGTTCGGCGGTCTCGATGCCGGGGATGGGCGGGATGTTGGGCCGGGAGACCCCGGTGGCGACGATCACCCGCATGGCCCGGTACGTCCGGCCGCTTTCGTCGGTCACGAGGAACGGGCCCGCGGGGTCCGGGCGCGCGACCTCGGCCACCCGCGCGTCATACGTGACGTGCAGGCCCAGGGTGGCCGCGAAGTCCTCCAGGTAACGGACGAGATCGTCGGCGGCGGGGAAGTAGCGGTCGCTGTAGCGGGTGAACAGCAGACGGGGATCGTCCGACAGCAGCGAGTTCCAGTCCATCCGCAGGTTGAGCTCCGGGTCGTCCCACCCGGTGTGCTTCTTGTTGATCGAGATGAGCGTGCGGTGGCGGGGGAAGGTACGGAAGAACGCGCCGGGGCCGGGCGCCGCTTCGAGAATCCGGTAGCGTCGCCCCGCCCGGTGCAGGAAGTGGCCCATCTGCAGGCCGGCCGGTCCGGCGCCGATCACCAGGTAGTCCAGGATGTTGTCCGGCACTGACGTCCTCCCTCACTGGGTGGCTGAACGTTCGCCAGTGTTGGCGGGCGATTCTCAGAGACGGATCAGAAAGACAGGTGTCCGTCCAGCAGGGCACGCTTGTCCGGCTTGCCGCTCGGCGCGACCGGCACGGAGGACACCGTCGTGATCGTCCGGGGCACGCTGTCCGCGCCCAGCTCGGCGCGCACCAGCCCGGCCAGGGCGTCGGGGTCGGGGACGCGGCCCGGGACGGGGACGACGAACGCGTGGACGGCCTCCCCGGTCCGCTCGTCCGGCGCGCCGGTGACGTACGCCTCGGCCACGTCGGGGTGGCCGGCCAGCACCTTCTCGATGGGACCGGCGTATACGACGATCGCGTTCACCATGATCACATCCCTGGTGCGGCCGGACAGGTACAACAGGCCGGCGTCGTCGAGATGGCCGAGATCGCGGGTGCGCAGCCAGCCGTCGCGCAGCACGTCGCGGGTCTCCTCCGGCAGGTCCCAATACCCGGCCATCAGGAAGGGGCTGCGTACGTAGATCTCGCCGGTGCGTCCCGCGGCGACCGGGCGGCCCTCCTCGTCGCACACGCTGATCTCGACGCTCGGGTGCGGGCGGCCGACCGATGCGGGCACGCCACGGCCCTCCCCGGGCGTGAGCAGGGAGATGATCCCGGCTTCGGTCGCGCCGTACCCGACGTGGACGACCGGGCCCAGCCGGTCCAGCGCCTCGAGCAGCCGATGCGGGCCGAGCGGCGACCCGGAGACCGTCAGCGCGCGCAGGCTGCCGACGTCGACGTGCTCCTGCCTGAGCAGGTCGAGCATCCGGCACAGCCGGGGCACGGTCACGATCGCGCCGGTGATCCGGTGCCGCTCGATCGCGTACGGGAACAGCGGCCGGCCATCCTCCTCGGGGATCACCGCGGTGCCGCCGGAGAGCAGGCACGGCGCGAGGAAGTCCAGCACCACCAGGCTCGACAGGGTGCCGAACAGCAGGTAGCGCTCGAAGGACTCGGCGAAGCCGGGGGCGATCGACGCCCAGCCGCGATAGCTGAACCAGTGCGCGGCGAGCGCCCGGTAGGTGAGCACGCAGCCCTTCGGCCGGCCCGTGCTGCCGCTGGTGAAGGTCAGCAGGGCCGCGTCGTCCGGCCGCGCCGTCACCGCGGGGAACCGGCCGTCGCCGGGATGGGCCAGCAGGTCGTATGCGCCGGGAACGGGCCCCAGTGACAGCACCGTGGCCGGCCCGGCGGCCTTGCGCAGTTCCGGCGTCGCCGTCGAGTGGTCGAGGATCACGGCGGTGACCCCCACGCCGAGCACGTCGGCGAGCTGGCGGGCCGTGTACCCGGGCTTCACGCTCACCACGCGGCAGCCCAGCACATGCGTGGCCATCTGGGCGGCGAACGCCTCCGGGGACAGGCCGGTGCGGATGGCGACGCCGTCGCCCGGGCCGAGCCCCGCATCCCGCATGGCGCAGGCCATACGGCCGATGAGCTCAAGCAACTCGCCCCGGGAGACGATTCTGGAGCCCTGTTCGAACGCCGCGGTGCCGGGCGAGCCGCGCAGCGCCTCGATCAGCAGGCCGGGGAACGTATCGGCGGCGCGTTCGTGGTGCGTGGCACGAGTGACGGGATTGAGCATGTCCGGCTCCTTCGTGTCGCGTTCGTGTCGCGGGGTACCCGTGCCGCGACGCTAAACGGCACAGATCAGAGCCGGATCAGAACCGCGGGCCCGCCTGTGATCAGCCCATCGCCGTCATCAGCGGTGCGAACAGCCTCGACCGGTCGCCGGGCAGCGGCCTGCCGCCGTGGACCATGAAGGAGGTCCAGAACGCCTGCGGCAAGCCCCGCTCGCCGAGCCAGTCGAGCAGGCCGGGCCGCGTACGGTCGACCTCCACACGCACCGGGCCGTCCGCGGTGCGGGCCAGGTCGATGATCAGGGCGCGGGCGACGTCCTCGTTGTCCGCCACGACGGGCCCGATCACCAGCGTGCTGTGGTTGCGCCACATCCCGGCGTACCCGATCAGTCCCGAATCGTCCTCCACGACCCTGACCTGCTCGGCGAAGCCGAACAGCCGCCTCAGCAGCCCGGACCGGTCCGCGCCGAACACCTCGCCGTCGAGGGCGAGCAGGGCGTCCAGGTCGGCGGCGGGATCGGCCGGCCTCGACCGTACGGGATCGCCCTCGACGCGAAGCCGCCCGACCCGCGCCTCAGCGACGCACAGCGTCTCGAACCCGAGCTTCTCGTACAGCGGGCGGCCGAACTCGGTGGCCCAGAGGAACACGGTCGCGTCACCGGCCGCGTCGAGCACATGCGTCATCAGCCGGCGGCCCAGCCCGCGCCCGCCGTACCGGGTGGCGACGAGCATCATGCCGATGCCCGCCGCGGTCGTGCCGTACCGGGTCAGCGTGACCGTGCCCGCGAGCCCTCCCGACGGATCGTCGATCCCGTAGGCCTCGGCGTTCTCCAGGAGGAACAGCCACTTGCGGTCCTCCCGGCCCCAGGCCCTGTCCTCGTTCAGGGCAAGGCATCGTTCCAGGTCATCGGGGCCGAGCCGGCGTACGGGAAGCTCGGCGGCCGGCGTGGTGAGCGGGTCGGGCATGGGTGTTACTTGTCCGCTTCCTTCGTCGGGTTCCTTGTGCGCGTTCTCGTCCGCGTCTGTGTCCCGCGTTCTTGTCCGCGTTCTTGCTTGTTCACGCCGGTTCACGGCACGGCGCTCGTGGAGGCATCCGAGGCTAGCCGGGCCTCGATTCGCCGGGAAAGCGGTTTTCCGGGGGGCTTGATCGACTTCGCGGTCCACACCACCTCCCCGCGCGTCCATGATGATCCGCACAAAGGCTGAGGTAGCGGGCCGGCCGATGCGCGGGCAGCACCCGCCCAATCGACAGTAGTAACCCCAGTGCCATCCCGAGGATGTTCCCGCACCCACCTACTATTCCCGGCGGTGGCCCCGGAGCCGTTCCGTGTATTCACGGCACTGGTCACGGTGGCAGGTGGCGGTGGCCTGCCTGGCTGCGATTCCAGCCGTACCCGACGGCGTCTTCGCCCCGCCTTCCTCCTCCCCACGGCCTTCGCCAATAGCCGTCGCCCGTCGTCTGGGCCGTACGCTGCCCTCGTCCGCCTGGACACGCAAGCTACCCGGGCCCGTCTGGACGCGCGTGTCACCCCAGCTCTCTCGGCGGACGCGACCCCACGCCCTCCGGGAGCACGTCACCCAGGCCGCGTGTGAACCGTCCCACGTCTGGTCACGTGCGCTGCCTCCGGCCGCCTGGTCGCGCGCACCCTCCTCCCCGCAGCTTTCACAACCGCCGCCGGTCATCTGGGTAGCGCGCCACCCTCCCCCGCTGCTATCACAGCCAACGCCCGCCGTCCGGGTCGCGCGCCACCCCGGCCTCATCATGCGGACCGTCCCGCTGTCTAATCGTGTGAGCCTCCCTCCTCCCCGCAGCCCTCACAACCACCGCCCGGCGCCGGGCCTTGTGCACGCGTCGCCCTCGTCCGCCTGGCCCTCAGATCCGCCCTCTCTCCG
>JADGHC010000115.1 GCA_019689655.1 Microbispora sp. | reverse complement strand
GCAACTAGCGGGGGCCGTTACCCAACACGGGGGCCCGGGCGGTTTCCCCCCGGGGGGCCCCGCCCTTCCGCCCGCGACAATTCCCGAGGAAAACGTGGTGACAGCGATGGAAAGCAAGCCGGAAATAGACGTCTCCGCCATTCCCAAGCCCGTTCTCATCAATGTCCCGGTGGACGACGTGGAACGCGGCCTCGAGTTTTATCAGGCGCTGCTCGGAATGCCGCTCGCCCGATCCCTGTCGTACGAGATCTCCTATCACGCCCCGGTGTCCAGCGACGGAATCCTGCTCACGGTCAACAAGCGCAGGTTTCCCGGCGAGGCGATAACGGTCTATTTCCACGTCCCCGACCTCGACGCCGCGCTCAAGACCATCACCGATTCCGGCGGCGAGGTGACGGCGGGCCCGTACGACCTGCCGCTGCCCAAACAGATCAAGCCGGAGTTCCAGGAGCAGTTCCGGGACAGCCCGTTCTACCGGGGAGAGGCCGGCGACTCGATGGGCCGCGGCGCCAGCGTGACCGACGCCGACGGCAACCGGTTCGGGCTCGTGCAGTTCAGCGAGTGGGCGCACGCGACCTTCCGGCTCGGCGAGTACGCCAACCCGGTCACCGCCGAGCAGCTCGTCGACCAGTCGATCGCCCTGAACCGGAAGGTCCCCCCGCCCACCGAGATCTTCCAGGAGTGAGCGTGGAGCACACCGATCCCCAACTCGCCGAGGGGAGCGCAGGGGTCAGCGCGTACCGGCCGCTCAGCCCGGGACTCCAGACGGTCGGCCTGCGCACGCACCAGACCCGTTACGACAACCTGGGCGAAGCCGGGTTCCTCCGGCCCGCCGAGGAGTTCATCATCGCCGGCCGGTTCGCCCCCTGGGACCGGGAGTCCCAGCTCTCCGGAGCGGACTACTTCGGAGACGTGATGGCCACCGCGCTGTCGGTGATCGACCACGAGTCGATCAACGAGGCGGACGCCGTCGAGCTGCCGCCGCCGCTGGAGGTGCCGATCGCGCTGGACGAGGCCGTGGCCCGGCGGCGGAGCGTACGCAGATATACCGGCGACCCCGTGGCGCTCGCCGAGCTCGCCACGATGATCCGGTTCGGCGGCGGCATCACGGGGGAGGCCGACGGCGAGCTGATGCGCGGCGGCAGCACCACCTTCCGGTTCCGCGCGGTGCCGAGCGGCGGCGGCCTCTACCCCGTGGAGATCCACCTCGCCGCGCTCGACGTGCCCGAGCTCCCCGTCGGGACCTACCGCTACAGCCCGGTCGAGGACGTGCTCGTCCGCACCGGAGACCGGGCGACCGTGGACCGGCTGCGCGACTCGTTCGCGATTCCCGGCGGCATCATCTCCATCGAGAGCGCGGCGGCGGTCATCCTCCTCGTCGCCCGGCCCTGGCGGTCCATGCGCAAGTACGGCCCCCGGGGCATGCGCTTCGTCCTGCACGAATGCGGCGGCATCGCGCAGAACATGCATCTGACCGCCACCGGGTTCGGCCTGGGCACGACCGACTGCTCCAGCTACGTCGACGACCTGGCCAACGAGGCGCTCGGGCTGGACGGCGTGCTGTCCTTCCTCGCGCACACGATCTTCGTGGGATGGCCGGGATGAGCGACACCCGGCCGCTGCTGATCTACGTGCACATCCCGTTCTGCAGCTCGAAGTGCCACTTCTGCGACTGGGTCACCGAGATCCCCACCGCCGAGCTGCTGCTGCGCCCCTCCGACACGCCACGGCGCGCGTACATCGACGCGCTGTGCCGGGAGATCCGGGAACGCGGCGCGGACCTGACCGCCCGCGGCTACCGCCCCGCGATCATGTACTGGGGCGGCGGCACGGCGAGCATCCTCGACGAGCGCGAGATCGCGCAGATCGGGGCGGCGCTGCACGAGGTGTTCGACCTGTCCGGCACGCTGGACGAGGCGACCATCGAGTGCAGCCCGGAGAGCCTCACCCCGGAGAAGCTGGCGGCCTTCCGCGAGGTCGGCTTCCGGCGCTGGAGCAGCGGCGTGCAGTCCTTCGACCGGCGGCGGCTGCGCACGCTGGGCCGCAGCCACGACGCGGACCAGGCGCGGCGCGCCGTGCACATGGCGGCCGAGGCGGGCTTCGACGACCGCTCCATCGACCTGATCTGCGGGCTGCCGGGCGAGAGCCTGGACGAGGCCGCCGACTCGGTGCGGACCGCCCTCGACCTGCCGGTCACCCACGTCGCCCTGTACCCATACCGGCCCGCGCACGGCACGGTGCTGCGCCGGCAGGTGACCCGCGGCACCACCGAGATCCTGCGCTCGGAGCAGAAGGCGGCCTACGCCCGGGCCGCCGAGCTGCTCGTGGACGCGGGGTTCCCCGAGTACGCCATGAGCCACTTCGGCCACCGGCAATGCCTCAGCGACCTGGCCTACTTCCAGCTCCGCATGGACTGGGCCGGCTTCGGCTCCGGCGCCACCTCGCTCGTCGGCGGGGAGTACCTCGCGCACCGGCGCGGCTTCCTGTCCGCCTACAACCGTGATCCGCTGCACTTCGACGAGCGCTACCCCGCCGCCTCGCCGGCCATCGCGGCCCGGCTGCTGTACCAGTCGCTGACCACCTTCGAAGGCGCCTCCCGCGCCCTGTGGCGGGAGCGCACGGGCGTCGAGCTGGACGAGGTCCTGGCGCTTGGGCCGTGCCGTCACCTGCTCGGTTTCCTGGAGCGGGTGGCCGAGGTGCGGTCCGACTCCGACGGCGTACGGCTGCGCCGCGACCAGATCGCTGACGCCTTCATCGACCTGCAGTTCGCGGGAGTCGCGACGGCGGGCGCGAACGCGTCGTCCGATCTTCCCCGGACCGCGGCGCTGCTGGGCTGACGGCACGCTCCCCGAGAAAGGAGACAGGCACCGAATGACACCGCCGACGCAACAGAGCAAGAACGTCAGGATCAAACCGTCCTTCAGCATCGTCGCCCACGACGCCGACACCGTGGAGCTGCGCCACGGCGTCTGGAACGTGCGCTCCTACACCCTGACCGACCACGCCAGGACCGGCCGGCTGTACGGCCTGCTCCGCGACCTGGACGGCACGACCAGCCGGGCCGACGTGGCCAAGGCCAACGGGGTGACCAGGGCCGAGGTCGAGGCGCTGGTGGACCACCTCGACCAGCTCGGGGTGATCGCGCGGGCCCCGGAGACCGCGCTGGACAGCTACCTGGAGAGCACCGGGGCGTACACCACGGACGCGCCCGCCCGGCCCGTGGTCGTCCTCGGCGGCGACGCGCTGGCGGAGGCGACGGCGCGAGTGCTGCAGGGCAGCCTGCCGGGCGGCGTCGAGGTGGCGGGCGAGCACGACCCGCTGCACCGCGCCCTGGTGGACGCCGACCTGGTCGCCCTGGAGGACGGGCTGGCCTTCGAGCGGTTCGTCGAGCAGTTCGAGCCGTGGCGCGGCAAGCTGCTGGTGCACGTCGCCGAGGCGCCCCACCCGCTGCGCCTCACCGTGCTCAACCGGGTCGCCCTGGCGCTGCGCACCCCGTGGATCCAGGCGGCGATCGACGGCCCGATGCTCTTGATCGGCCCCTCGTTCTTCCCGCCGACCTCGGCCTGCTTCGCCTGCTTCGAGACCCGGGTGCTGATGAACCTGCGGGAGTCGGCCGGCTACCAGCGATACAAGGACGCCCTGGTGCGCCGGTCGATCCGGGCCGGCGAGCCGCCCACCCTCGACGCGCTGCGCGCCCTGGTCGCCGGGCACGTGGGTCTGGAGGCGCTCAACCTGGCGCTGACCGGGACCACCACCACGCTCGGCAAGGTGCTCGGCATCTACGTGCCGACCATGGAGATCGCCTACTCGGAGGTGCTGCGCCTGCCCGGCTGCCGGGCCTGCGGGCCGGTGCCCGAGCGGGAGGCGACCGAACTGTACTTCGACGTACGGCGGTGGATCGATGCCTGACCTGACGGTGCAGTCTCCGGTGACGGACCCGCCCTCGGTTACCACCCTGCTGGCCCCGCGTGTCGTGGAGTCGCCCGACCAGTTCACCGCCCGGATGCGGGCCAGGATGCACTCCCCGCTGTGCGGGCTGATGCCGTCCATGGGCTTCCTGCAGCGGCAGCGCGGCGGCCCGCGCCTGATGGTGGCGGGCGGCGAGCTCACCGGCGTGCACGTGCTGCGCGGCCTGCCCGCACCCAAGATCGGCGCCTACCACATCGGCGGATACGGCCTGCGCCCGTTCGAGTCGCACATCAGGACGCTCGGCGAGGTGGTGGAGCGGTACGGCGGCTACGTGGCCCCGGTGAGCGGGCGGTTCCCGATTCGCTACGCGACGCCCGAGGAGCTGACCTCCGCCGGGGAGCTCTGGGACGCCGGTCCCGCCGCGCCGTACAGCGCCGAGCAGTACGGCCGTCCCGGGTTCCCGTTCCGGCCGCGCCGGGACGACGACGTGCTGGGCTGGGTGCGGGCCACCCGGCTGAGCGACGGCCGCGACTGCTGGGTCCCGGCCCAGTTGCTGCTGGTCGGCTACGTGGTCCAGGACCACAGGGGCGAGCCCTGGCTCGCGCCGGCGGTGTCCACCGGCACCGCGGCGCACACCGACCCCGACCGCGCCGCGCTCAACGCCCTGGAAGAGATGGTGCAGATCGACGCGGCCCTCAGCCACTGGTACGGCGCCAGCCGTTCGACGCGGATCCGCCCGGGGGCCAGGACGGCGGCGCTGGAGCGGGTCATCGCCGATTCCTTCGAGGCCAAGGGCGACCAGCCGGAGTTCCATCTGCTGCCCAGCGCGGACCTGCCCGGGTTCACCGTGGCCTGCCTGATCCGCAGCCGGGACGGCCGGCTGCCCGCCGTGGCGGTCGGCCTCGGCATCGACGGCGGGCTCGAACGCGCCATGTACCGCGCGCTGCTCGAAGCGGCGGGCGTCCGGGGCCTGGCGGTGTGGTCGGCGTTGCAGCAGCGGTTCGACCAGCAGGCCGCCGCACGCGAGGACATCTTCGACCTGGAGTCCAACGTCACCCTCGCCGCCACCCCGGAGGGTGCGCGGGTGGTCGAGGAGAGGTTCGGCGACTGCGACGACGCCCGCGCCGACGACCTGCCGCCCGACGACGACCGGCCCGCCGGGGTCCGGGCGCGCGACCTCGTACGGGCCTTCCACGCCACCGGCAAGCGCCTGTACGCGGCCGACTTCACCACCGTGGACGTCGCCGACCTCGGGTTCGTCGTCGCCCGCTTCTGGTGCCCCGACCTGGTGACCCTGCCGCTGCCCAGCGCCCCGCCCGCGGCGCACGCGCGGTTCGCCGCGTACGGAGGATTCCGCCGCCATGACCCCCACCCCTACCCCTGACGCCGCGCTCTCCGACACCAGGGCGTACGCGCTGACCGCGCTGGCCCTGCTGTCGCTGGCCTGCCTGACGCTCGCGGCCCACCTGCACACGCGGTGGGCCTGGGTGCGGCGGCTGCCGCTGCTCGGCGTGCACGTGCTGCTCATGAGCGCGCTGGTCGCCGCCGGGGCGGTGTTGCTCGGCCCCGGCTCGGTGGTGCTGCCGGTTCCCGGGCATCCGGCCGGATGGTGGGGGCTGCCGGCGGGCGCGGCGCTCGGGGCCGTGCTCGGCCCGCTGGTCGTACGGATGGACCTGGCCATCACCACGGCCTGGCGCACGGCGCGTCCCGCGCCCGCGCGGCCGGCGCCGCAGCGGATGACGGCGGCGCGCCCCTCGGGGTTCGCCGCCTCGGGCACCCGGGTGTCCGAGCGCCGCCGCACCGGCCTGGTCCGCGCGCGCAACGACTACACGCCGACGGACGGCGATCTGCGGGTCCGGCTCGAACTGCTGGTCGCCGTGGCGGTCGGAGAGGAGCTGGTCTTCCGCGGCCTGCTGACCCGGCTCGCCCTGCTGCTCCCCGACGTATGGCTGGTGGCCGGCGGGCTGGTCCTGGCGGCGGCGGTGTTCTCCTGCTCGCACGTCTTCTTCGGCTGGGTGCAGGTGCTCGCCAAGACGCCGCTCGCGCTGACGGCGTGCGCGGCGACCCTGCTCACCGGCAACGTGCTGGCGGCGGTCATCGCCCACGTGGTGTTCAACGTGTGGGTCTGGCGCTATCGGCGCAGCGAGCCGGTGGCGCGGCGGGGCCGGGCCACCAGGGGCATGTGGGGGGCGCCGGCGTGAACGATCTGCCCTGGGCGCTGCGGGCGCTCGTGCTGACGGTGTTCGTCGTCGTCTACTACAAGTACGCCAAGGCCGCGCTGTTCGCCCTGTGCCGCCGGGCCGCCCACTCCCTGCCGTTCGGCCGCCGCTGGGACGCCAGCGAGCGCGGCGGCGTGCTGGAGCTGGCGGCGGCGGGCGCTAGCCATGTCCTCGTCGTGGCCCTCCTCGTCCTCGTCACCGGGATCGACCTCACCCGGTTCCTCGCGGGGGCCGGCCGGCTCGACCTGATCGCGCTGGGCGCGGCGATCGGCGTCGGGGAGGTGGCGCTCGGGTCGCTGCTGTGCCGGGTGCTGATCGAGGGCGTGCAGGCGAGAGGCCGGCGCCGCACCGGATCCGTGCGGGGCGCGCGCACCGTGCCGGCGACCACGGGCGGCGCCGTGGAGACCGCCCCGCGGACCACCACACGGGACTTCGGGTGGAGCGCCGTACGCCGTGCCGTACCCGCGCAACGCCCCGGCGCCGTGCGGAGTCCGGAGGACGGCGGGGAGCGGACGCGGCAGTGGCTCGGCCTGTCGCGCGGCGGCTGGATCCGGCACCACCTCAAGACGATGGAGAGCCTCTCCCTGCCCCTCGCGCTGACGCTCACCGCCGTACAGGTCGGCAGCGAGGAGGTCGTCTTCCGCGGGCTGGTGCTGACGTGGCTGCGTGACGCCGGGCCGGTCCTGGCGATCGCGGCCTCCTGCCTGCTGTTCACCGTCATGCAGGTGTTCCTGATGTCCTCCTGGCGCGCCGCGATGTTCCCGGTCGTCGGCGCGATCGTCATGGGGATCACGCACAGCGTCCTGTTCTGGCACTACCCGGTGCTGCTGCCCCTCGTGGTGGCGCACGTCACCTTCTTCCTGTTCGCCGTCGCCTGACTGCCCGTCGCCTGACTTGATCACCGGAGCCCGGCCCGATCGCCCCGGCACGGCTCCGGAGAAAGGACCGCACATGTTCCACGGCCTGTCCCTGCTTCCCGATTGCTCGCCCGCGACGAAACCGCCCGAGGACTACTTCCGCGACGTGCTGCTGCTGAGCCGCCTCGCCGACCAGGGCGGGATGAGCCACGTGAAGATGACCGAGCACTACCTCGGCGCGTACGGCGGCTACTGCCCGAGCCCGCTCGCCTTCCTGTCCGCGGTGGCCGCCGCCACGACGCGGATCCGGCTGATGACGGGATGCGTGCTTCCGGTCTTCCATCACCCCGTGCAGCTCGCCTCCGAGGCGGCGATGGTCGACGCGATCAGCGGCGGACGGCTCGACGTCGGCTTCGCGCGCGCGTACCTGCCGCAGGAGTTCGAGGTGTTCCAGGTGCCGATGGACGGCAGCAGGGAGCGCTTCACCGCGACGGTGGAGACCGTGCTGCGGCTGTGGAGCGAGGAGCGGGTCAGCGTCGACACGCCGTTCTTCCGGTTCGAGAACGTCACGATCCTGCCCCGGCCGGTGCAGCGGCCCCATCCGCCGGTGTGGGTCGCGGCCGTCCGCTCGCGCTCCAGCTTCGCCTGGATCGGCGAGCGCGGTTACAACCTGCTCGTCACCCCGGCGCTCACGCCGCTGTCCGAGATGAGCGACCACATCGCCGTGTACCGCGAGGCGTACGCCGAGGCGGGGCACGCGAACCCGCCGCAGGTGGTGGCCAGCCTCCCCCTGTACGTCGGCGACAGCGACGAGGAGGCGCAGCGGACCGCCGACCCGCTGCTGCGGGCCTACCTCGACGTGTGGGCGTCGGCCACCGAGACCTGGCTGTCCGCGACCTCGGCGGACTACCGCGGCTACACCGGCATGAGCCGGGCGATCCGGGCGCTCGACCCCGCGACGTTCCGGACCATGGGCAGCGCCGTCGTCGGCGCCCCCGCCACCGTCGCCGACCGCATCCACGAGATCGCCGAGGTGCTCGGCGTCGACGGGTTCCTCTGGCAGATGGACTTCGGCGCGGTGGACGGGCAGGTCGCCGCCGCGAGTCTCGAACGGTTCCTCGACAAGGTGCTTCCGAGCCTGTAGGGGTTGAGATGACCAAGAACGCGATCGTGCGCGCCCTGCTGGCCGCCGGTACGGCGCTGCTGCTCCTGGGCGGGCTGCCCGCGGCGCCCGCCGCGGCGACGACATCCACATGCCGTCTGGTGTCCGTGCAGGTCACCGTGGCCACCCAGAAGACGACCCTCCGGGGGACGCTGTGCCGGCCCGGCGGGCGGGCCCCCGCCACCGTGCAACTGCTGCTCGCGGGCGCCACCTTCGACCAGACGTACTGGCTCACCCCCGCGGACACGCATAGCCGCCCGTACGTCCAGTACATGACCGACGCCGGATACGCCGTGCTCGCCCTCGACCGGCCGGGCACCGGGATCAGCGACCGGCCGCCGGCGCAGGACGTGACGCTGAGCACCGAGGTCGACGCGATCCACGAGGTGGTGGGCCTGCTGCGGGCCGGGAAGGTCGACGGCCACGCCTACCGGCACGTGATCGGCGTGGGCCACTCGTTCGGCTCCAGCGTGCTGGTGACGGACGCGGCCCGGCACGGCGACCTCGACGCGGTGGTGGCGAGCGGCTTCATCCACTCCGTCGGGCCGAAGCTGGACGCGCTCAACCAGGCCATCGTGCCCGCCGCGGGCGACCCCGTCCTCGGCCCGCGGCGTCCGCCGGAGGGATACCTCACGACCACGCCGGGCAGCAGGGCGGACCTGTTCCTCGACACGGCGGGGGCGTCACCGGCGATGCCCACGCTCATGGAGCTGACGAAGGCCACCATGACCACCGGCGAGCAGGCGACGCTCGCCGACGCCGGCGATCCCTCGATCTCCGGGGCCGTCCACGTCCCGGTGTTCGTGGCCGTCGGGCAGCACGACGACCTGTTCTGCAACGGGGAGTACCTCCAGTGCACCGACGCCGCCGCGGTGCAGACCTGGGAGAGCTGGTTCTACCCGGCCGACGCCGAGCTGCGGACCTTCGTGCTGGCCGGCGCCGGGCACGCGCTCAATCTGCACCGCAACGCGACGGACTTCTTCGCCGCCGTACGCGGCTGGCTGGACGGCCTGTCCCTCACCGCGTCCTGAGTGCGTACGCCTGCGGGCGGCCGGGGGTCGCCCGCGGGCGGCCGCTTTTTCAGGGCCGCCTGCAGGCGACCATCGCCGTACGGCCCTGCGGCCCGCCGTACCAGAACCGCCAGCCGAGGTCGTAGACCTCGACGTCGGCGGCGCCGCACTCCCTGAGCACCTCGGCGTACTGGCGCGTGTTGCGGAAGTCGGCCAGCCGCAGCAGGCCGCCCGGCTTGAGCACGCGGAAGGCCTCGCGCACCGCCTGGGCGCGGCCCTCCGCGTCGGGGATGTTGTGCACGGCGAGGCTGGAGACGACCAGATCGAATGTGGCGTCGTCGAACGGGAGGTCACGCATGTCGCCGGTGACCAGTTCGACCCGGTCGGCGACCCCTTCCGCACGGGCGTTGGCCCAGGTGGCGTCTTGGCTGTTGCCCGACTGGTCTTTGGTCACCCACAGGTCGATGCCGGTGGCCTTGCCGGACGACAGGCGCGCCGCGACCTTCAGCAGCACCAGCCCCCGGCCGCAGCCCATGTCGAGGACCCGCTCGTCCCCCTTCAGCCCGAGCCGGTCGATCTCGGCGTCCCATACCTTGAACTTGCCGCGCAGAGTCGTGTGTGCGAACACCGCGGCACCGGCTACGAGAATGATTCCGCCAATCAATAACACGACCGCCGGGATCGTCCAGCCGACGGCAAAGAGCACGGCGGTGACCGCCAGCTCGGCGATCCCGCCCAGGGTCAGTCCGACCAGGACACCGGGGGCGTCCACACCATAATGCGCACGCGGATTTACCACCGTAAGTTCTTACCTCTGACTCACCTGTCATGTACAGGGCGTGCCGGAAGGCTCCCATTAAGGGGGGTAAAAGGCTGATATATGGTTTGTCGTCTGGTCCTGGTGCCGGACGAGGTCGGCGTAGTGGCCGCCGTACGCCATGAGCTGGGGGTGGGTGCCGATCTCCACCACCCGGCCGCGGTCGAGCACCACGATCAGGTCGGCGTCCCGGATGGTCGACAGCCGGTGGGCGATGATGATCTGCGTCTGTCCGAGCCTCAGCAGGTTGCGGCGGATGCGTTCCTCGGTGACCGCGTCCAGGCTGGCGGTCGGCTCGTCCAGCAGCAGGATGCGGGGGCGGCGGGCGAGCGCGCGGGCCAGGGCGATGCGCTGCCGCTGCCCGCCGGACAGGCGGGCGCCGCCCTCGCCGACGTCGGTGTCGTACCCCTGCGGGAGCCGCACGATCTCGTCGTGGATCTCGGCCAGGCGGGCGGCGTGCTCGACCGCCTGCCTGCTCAGCGGGGCGAAGCCGGCGATGTTCGCCATGATCGTGCCGGCGAACAGGTGGGACTGCTGGGTGACGACGCCCACCTGCCGGCGCAGCCACCGCAGGTCGAGCTCTTCCAGCGGAATCCCGTCGAAGCGGATCTGCCCCGCGACCGGCTCGACCAGCCCGACCAGGACGCGTCCGAGCGTGGTCTTGCCGGCCCCCGAGGCTCCGACGACGGCGACCCGCGCGCCGGGCGGGATGTCCAGGGAGACCTCCCGCAGCACCGGTGTGCGGGCGTCGTAGCCCGTGCTCAGACCGCGGACGGTGATGCCGCCGCGCAGTCCGCCCTCCGGCCGGATGCCGCCCGTGCGCTCCGCCGGCGCCCCCATCAGGTCGGCGATCCGCCCGATGTGCGCGGCGGCGAGCTGAAGCTGGTAGACGATGCCGAGCAGCGAGGACAGCGGTGCGGTGGCCGAGACGGCCAAAGACACCAGGGCGAGCTGGTCGCCCAGGGTCGCCCCGCCGCCCGCGGTGGCGAACACGGCCACCAGCAGTCCCAGGTGGAGCGCCGTCTGCAGGGCGTTCGTCGCCGCCTGCACCCCGGACACGTGCCGATCCCGCGCCGCGCCGGTGGTGAGCTCCTCCTCGTGCTGGGCGTGCCAGCGGGAGACCGCGGCCGCCTCGCCGCCGGACGCCTTGACGGTCTCGATGCCGGCGAGGCTGTCCACCAACGTGGCCTGCGTGACGGCGTTGGTGTGCAGCGCGGCGAGGGCCAGTTGCATGCCGCGCCGGGCGGTGGCCAGCACGACGACGGCCTGCGTGCCCGCGGCGGCGAACGTCAGCAGCGCGAGCCCGGGCGCGGCGACGAACAGCAGGGTCAGGTACGACACCGCCGTGAACAGGTCGAACAGGAACGTCAGCGACCGTTCGGTGAGCAGGTCGCGCAACATCGTCACCCCGCTCAGCCGGGTGAGCAGGTCGCCGCTGGACCGATGCCGGAAGAACCGGTACGGCAGCGCCAGCGTGTGCCCGACCAGCGTGCGCATCGTCTCGGCGGCCACCGACGTCTGCAGCCTGATCAGCACGCGGGCCCGCGCCCACGTCATCAGGCCGTGCACCAGCACGACGGCGAGGGCGGCCGCCGCGAGCGTGGTCACGTCCATCCGCACCGGCCGGTCCACCACGAGCTTGGTGAACAGCGGCAACGCCAGGCCGAGGAGCTGGGTGCCGAGCGAGGCGAGCAGCACGGCGACGATCAGTCCCCGGTTGGCCGACGCGGGCCGCAGCAGCGGGCCGAGCAGCCGCCACGGTCGCGGCCGGGCCGCGGGCGTGAGCCCGGCGGGCGCGTCGGCGAGCAGCACCTTGCCCGAATAGCCGGCTCTGAACTGCCGCCTCGGCAACCTCCGCCGCCCCCGGGCCGGATCGCAGACGGCGACGCCACGCGACGTGACGCGCTCGACCACCACGAAGTGGTTGTTCTCCCACAGCGCGATGAACGGCGTGGGCAGCGCCGCGAGCGTGTCGGGCGGCGCGCCGCAGGCGCGCAGCCGCAGCCCGAAACGGGCGCCCGCCTGGATCATCTCCCGCATGCTGACCCCGTCGACGCCCTCGCTGAGATGCTCGCGCACCTCGGCCGGGTGGGTGCGGCGGCCCAGCGCGCCCAGCACCATGGCCAGGCACGCCGCGCCGCAGTCGCTGCGGGCGAGCTGCATCCGCAGCGGCACTCGCCGCCTCACCGTCGCTCCCATCCGATCTCGCGAGCCGCCCGGGGCCGCCCGCTCAGAGCCAGAACCACCGGATCTCCGCCGTACGCCGCCGCTCGGCCAGCCACGCCTCGAACGCGGCATCCCTGGCCGCCTCCAGCGCCCCCGGCGCCCCCGGGTCGGGCGGGAGGACCTCGTAGACCACCCCGGCCAGGTACCCGTCCTCGTCTTCGACCGGCCCGACCGCCGCTCCCTCGCCCGCGGTCCGCAGGGGTTCGGGCAGCCGGGGAGTGAGGGCGGTGGCGACCTGCAGCCGCAGCCCGCCCCTGCCGGTCCCGGCCGGACCACCGGACGCCGCGCCCGGGATCCCGAGGGCGGCGAGAACCCGGCCGGGGAAGTCCCGCACCGGACCGTCCAGGAGAGCGCCGAGCTCGTCGGCACGGGGTCCGGTCACCCACGCCGCGCGTCTCACGGCGAAGTCCTGCGGATGCTCGGCCAGATAGCGGCGCGCGGGCTCGCCGGCGAACCGATCCCGTACGCGGGCGATGAGCGCCTGCGTGTGGATGTGGTTTTCGAAGATCTTCCGCGTCATGCCCGCCTCGGCCAGCCATCGCAGCGTCTGCTCCCGGCCGGTGAGCCCCCGGCGGCGGCGGAACTCGTCGGCGGCGGCCTGGAGCTCGGCCGGGCTCGGCGGCTCCTGCATGCTCTCCAGCTCGGTGAGCAGGATGCGGTGGTCCACGAGCCGCTCGTGCACCCGGCGGTCGCGCGCGCCCATGGCGCGGATGGTGGACAGCGCCGCCGCGATCGACAGCCCCACGCCGTCCACGCTGAGGATGTTGGCCGCCGCCCAGTGGGTGGAATGGTCCACCAGCCACGGCACGTGGTCGTCGGCCTCGGCCGACACCGCGACGGTGCCGCCTCGGGGTGCTCCACAAGCAGGTCGTAGCCGACCCGGGTGGTTTCCGGCGGCTCGTCGACGGCGAGCTGGGCCCGCAGGTGCGGGCGCGCGGCGGCCCAATCGCGGACGCGCCGCTGCGCCTCGCCCGACGCCTCCCGCGCGGTCGGCAGCCCGCGCAGCAGCGCCACCGCCTCGGCGAGGTCGGCGGCGAAGCCGGAACCGGCGGCCGGGGCGGCCTCCGCGGGGCCGGTCGCGCCGGGGTGAGCGGTGATCGAGTCAGTGGGCATCGGTGAGGTCCTCCGAGACAGGGCGGGCGGCGGAGTCGGGGCGCACCGGCGCGGAGCCGTACGCG
>JADGHC010000114.1 GCA_019689655.1 Microbispora sp. | reverse complement strand
GCCCCCTTGTCGCACGCGGCGAAGACCGAGCCGGACCCGGCCTGCGACCGCCTCGATGCGCGCCGCGGGTGAGCCCCGCCCGGCCGGCGCCCGCCCACGGACCCTCGGGTCACGGCCAGGCGACGTCGGGCCGAGGTGTCGTAGGGGCGATGATGCGCAGCCGCTCCAGGAGCGTGACGAACGTCGAGGCGTACGGCGAGCACGCGACGACCGAGGCGACCCGATCCCAGTCCACCTGCTCACGCATGGCACGGACCATGGGCAGCAACGCCCCGTAGTCGCAGGCGTGCTCGGACAGCGGCAGTATCCAGGAGATCACGAGGTCGGTGGCTTCGAGGACGGGCAGGCTCAGCGCGGCCGTGTTGATCAGCTCGGCTCGGGCGATCATGGCCTCGGTCACCGGCCGGTCGGCCAGCGAGAAGATCAGGTCGACCAGGACGCCTTCCTCGTCGAACGCCTTGACCAGCCAGTCCTCCGGTGGTTTCGCGGTCCGGAAACCCAGGCCTTCCAGGGTTTTCAGCGCGAGCGGGACGTCTTCCTCGACCAGGGCGAAGTCGACGTCATGCAATGACGGCGCGGCGCCTCTCGCGTAGCCGGCGCAGCCTCCGGCCAGGGCGAAGCGCACTCCGGCCTCTTTGAGGCCGGACCCGGCGCGCTTGAGCGTCTCAAGGATCGCGTCGGTGACTTCGTGCCTGTGACTGCCCACTAACCTCGCTTGCCCAGCCATGTTCGCCGCAAACAATCCTGGGTAGAGCGCGCTCATGACCGAGACCCTCCAGGAGATCAAACGCGGGTACGAGGGACGGGACAACCGTCCGCTCGCCTCGTACGCACGGGTTCTCGCGGTGTACGGCGGGGCTGTCACGGTGCTGCTCGCCGCGGCGAAGCTGACCGGCCGCAGGGGTCCCGAGAAGATCGAAGTGATGGACCTCGCACTCATGGGCCTGTTCACGCACCGGCTCTCGCGGACGCTCGCCAAGGACCCGGTCACCAGTCCCATCCGGGCCCCTTTCACCCGGTTCGAAGGGGTCTCCGGCCCGGCGGAGCTCAAGGAGGAGGTCCGCGGCCACGGGCTGCGGCACGCCGTGGGCGAGCTGCTGACCTGCCCGTTCTGCCTGTCCCAGTGGGTCGCGACGGCGTACGCGGCGGGCACCGTGTTCTTCCCGCGGCTGACCCGGCTGGCCGGGGCCACCATGTCGGCCGTGGCCATCGCCGACTGGCTCCAGCTCGCCTACACGCGAATGATGAAGGCGACGGAATGAGTGAGGTGCTCGAACCTCCGCAAAACGCCAGCAAAAGCCCGAAGGAACGCGTCGACCGCGAGCTCCTCGAGCTGCTGCAGGAGCTTCGGGTGGCCGCGACGGGCGTGCAGGTGCTATTCGCGTTCCTGCTGACGCTGCCGTTCTCCGCCGGGTTCCAGAAGGTCGGCGCGACCGGGCGCTGGCTGTTCTACGTCGCGGTCGTGGCCGCGGCGATCGCGTCGATCTGCCTGATCGCCCCGGCGACCCAGCATCGGATCCTGTTCCGGTCGGGACTCAAGGAGCTGCTGCTGCGCCGGGCCAACCGGCTGGGCGTGGCCGGTGGGCTGGCCCTCGCCGTGTCCATGGCCTGCTCCACCGCCCTGGTCATGGAATCGCTGACCGGCGCATGGCCGGCGGCGCTGCTCGGCGCGGGCGTGGCGGTGCTGTCCGGCTGGCTCTGGTTCGTCCAGCCGCTGCTGTCGCGCCCGGCCGGAGATGAGGTCCCGGCGAGTTCCGCCCGCCGTACCGGCTCCTTCTGATCGGGTGCCCCGGCGGACGCCGAGCGACTTCCGAGAAAATATTCAGGCAGAGTATGCATCACCACATGTCGGAATATCGTCAAGAACATGTAACTACGCGTGCTTTGGACGCAAATTCAATGGTTCTCAGGGCTTGATGATGTTACGAGCCCCTTTGTACGGGCAGTGGAGGGCCATGGCTACTCTGCTCTGGATCATCGCCGTGGTACTCGTAATCGCCGGGATCTACGTCATCCTGGCCCGCCGGGACATCCTCTGGGGGATCGTCCTCATCGTCCTCGGATTCCTCGTCGGCCCCGGGGGCGTCAGCATCTTCAACCCCTAGCCGCCTTCAATCCCTGGCAACCTTGCAGTCCCAGCCGAATTTCGCCATCATCGCGTACACCGAAACGGCGGCCGATCGCAACGACCGGCCGCCGTCCTGTGATCTCGCGAATCAGTAATAGCCCCCGTTCAGGCAGTAAACGGTGTAGGCGTGCTTGATGACCGGAAGCGCCACATTCCGCACCCGGATGCCTCCGGGGGTGACGCCCTTTTCCGTACCCGCGTGCGCGTGGCCGTGAATGAACAGATCCGCGCCCTCGGCGTCGGCCGCCTCCGCCAGCATGTAGCTGCCGAGGAACGGATAGATTTCCGGCGGCTCACCCATCAGCGTGTCCTTAACCGGCGAGTAATGGCTGAGCACGATCCTGTAGTCGGCGTCCAGCTCCTTGAGCGCCCGCCGCCACCGCTCGGCGATCTCCTTGGTGTGCCGGACGAACGCCTTGGTCTCCGGCTCCCCGAACTCGCTCGCGCACTTCCCGGCGAAGCCGCCGCCGAATCCCTTGCCGCCGGCGACTCCGAGCCGTACGCCGTCGATGGGGACGACCACCCCCTCGTCGTCGAGGACGACGATGCCGGCGTCGCGGAGGAGTTCGATGATCTCCCGATCGCAGTCGGAGTGGTAGTCGTGGTTGCCGAGCACGGCGACGACGGGGATCGGCAGTCCGCTCAGCTCCTCGGCGACCACCCGGCCCTCGGAGATCGTGCCGTGCCTGGTCAGATCACCTCCCACCAGCAGCACGTCCGCGCGGCGCTCGATGCCCTCGATCTTCTTGCGATAGTGGCCGCGCAGGTCCTCACCCAGGTGGATGTCCGCGACGGCGGCGATCCGCAGCTCCCTCACAGATGCTCCTCCTCCCCCGCCTCCTGCACCTCCACCAAGGTGATCTCGTTGTGCACACGCAGCCCCGGAGCCGCCTCCCGGGCGACGTTCTCGATCTGACGCCGCCGCTCGGCGCAGGAGACCTGCCCGCGCAGATAGACCTCCTGTCCCCGCACATCCACCCGGATGCCCAGTTCGGTGGTCCTATCGTCCTCCGCGAGAACCCGCTGCACGCGGGCCGCGACATAGTGCGGCGTCTCCATCTCGTCCCCTTGCGTCCCCCTCGGTTCCGTACGGCTAGCGCTGCCCGGCCCTTTCCGCGCGAAACCACAGGTGTGCGATGGACACGCGTCAGCGCCGCCGCGCGGGCGCCCGGCGCAGGAGTTCGATGACGGCCTCCTCAACCGGCCCGTGAGTGGCGAGGCGGCCCTCGCCGGTGTCCTCGCCCAGCCGTTCGAGGGGGACCGTACGGCCCTGCTCGTACAGCGCGATCACGCGGGGATCCACATAGGAGGCGCGGCACACCGACGGGGTGTTGCCCAGGTACTCCGCCACCTCCTTCATCACCCTGGAGACGGCCCGCCTGCGTCCCGCGCCGCTGCGTACGGGACGGGAGACGGCGAGCCCGACCGCGGCCAGGACGGTGGCGTGCCAGGTGCGGAAGTCCTTGGCCGACACGTCGGTGCCGAACGCGTCCTTGAGGTAGGCGTTGATGTCGGCGCTGCGCACGTCCACCCAGCCCTCGCCGGTGCGATAACGCAGCAGTTCGCCCCGGCGCCCCTTCGACAGCTCGGCCAGCACAGCGCACACGTCGGCGTCGGTCAGCACCTGCTCCCGTTCCTTGCGGCCCTTGGCCAGGTAGCGGCATACGACCTGGCCGTCGCCGCACTTCACGTGGGACGTCTTCAGCGTGGCCAGGCCGAAGGAGTCGGTGTACTCCTCCCCGCCGACGCGGAAGAAGCCGATGTCGAGCATGCGCGCGGCGGTGGCCAGCACCCGCTCGCGGCTCAGCTCGTCGCCGCGAAGGTCTCGCGCGACCTTCGCCCGGAACGCGGGGAGCCGCTCGGCAATCTCCAGCACGTGGTCGAACTTGGCTTCGTCCTGCCGCCTGCGCCACTCGGTGTGGTAGCGGTACTGCCGCCGGCCCGCCGAGTCGGTGCCCACGGCCTGGAGGTGGCCGTCCGGATGGGCGCAGATCCACACGTCGGTCCAGGCCGGCGGGATCGCGAGGGACTTGATCCGGCGCAGGGTGGCGTGGTCTTTCACGGGCCGGCCGGAGGCCCAGGTGTATCTGAACCCGCGCCCGTGGCGCCGCCGCCGGATGCCCGGCTCGCTCGGGTCGCTCGGTCGCAGTTCGACGGGTGGCGTCTGGAAGACCGCGGCCTCCGCGACGACGGACTTGCCGGTGATAACGCTCATCGCAGCAGGTCCCAGGCTTGTTCGAGCACGTCGTCCACGGTCACGTCACCTACCCACGAGATGTCGCGGTGACCGCACTCCGGCATCCCCTCCGCACCGGCGGGCAGCCCGCAGGCGGGGCAGCCCGGCGTCCAGGAGATCACCGGCCGCTGGTGGCCCCGGCTCAGCGGGCCCCAGGTGATCACGTTGCCGCACCAGTAGATCCCCACGGTGGGCGTGCCGGTCGCCGCCGCGAGGTGGCGTGGCCCGGTGTCGTTGGAGACGAGCAGGTCGCAGGCGGCGTACAGCGCGGCGAGCCCGCCGAGGGACAGCTCGCCGACGACGGCCGTCGCAGGGGTGTGCACCTGCGCGACGACCTTCTCGACGACGTCCCGCTCCTCCTCCACGCCGGTCACCACCACCGGCCGGCCGAGGCGGTCGGCGACCTCGGCGAAACGCTCCGGCGGCCACCTCCTGCGCCGGTCGCCCGCGCCCGGGTGGATCGCCACTAGGCCCCGCGGCACCCGGCCGAGCGTGTGGTGCAGCTCCGCCCAGTCGTCCCTGACGACCGCGATCCTCGGCTCGATCTCACTGGTGACCGCGCCGACCAGCCCGGCCACCTCCAGGTGGCGCAGCGTCTCGTGCTGGTGGTGGACGTACGGCACCCAGCGGTCGAGCGGTGGGGCGCCGCGGGCGCGCAGGCCCGCCGTCACCCGCGCGCCGAGACGGCGGATGAACGGATTGGAGTTGCGCCCGCCGCCGTGCATCTGGACCGCCAGGTCGAACCGGCGGCCACGCAGGTCCTCGTACAGTTCCTCGGGGGCGGTGGACCCGTCCTGCGGACAGGACACGCCGGAGATGGGCGGCAACGGCACCACCTCGTCCACGGGACCCGGGCGGCCCCGCAGGAACCTCGCGTGCCATTCCCTGCCGAGCAAAGTGATCTTGGCAGCGGGATACGCCCGTCTGAGCGCCTCGATGGCCGGCAGGGCCAGCAGCAGGTCGCCGAGCGCGTTGGCCCGCAGCACGGCGATCCGCTCGACTCCCTCGACCAGCAACGTGCTCATGCCGGCCCCTCGCCGGAGGCGCATTCGCACGGCGCACCGTGCTCACCGACTTGAGCGTGCTCACCGACTTGCTCGCTCATGCCACCCCCTCGCCCAGCCATCCGGGCACACATCCGCGCAGAGCACCGCGACCACCGACTCGCTCAGGGGCGCGAGCCGTCACCCGGGCCGACCGCCCGCTCCATATCGCCCATCGGACCACGTTCGTCCGTCGCCGGCTCACCCCCGATGGGGCGCTCACGTGGAGCGGCGTCTGATCCCGGTTACCCCGGTGCGGCGGCCCCAAACCGGCCGGCAGGGTCTGCCGTGGCTGTTGTTTCCCCTGCGTCTGCGGGGGTAGCCGCCGAGGTATGACGGAAGAGACGCTCAGCCGTTTCGGTGAAGTCACAGCCGTCGTCGTCGGGGACGTGATGCTCGACTCGTGGCTGCGGGGCCGCACCAAGCGTGTGGCGCAGGAGGCCCCGGTGCCGGTCGTGACCATCGAGCAGGCCGAAGACGCGCCGGGCGGCGCGGCGAACACCGCCGTGAACCTGGCCGCCTTGGGGGCCCGGGTCCACATGGTGGGAGTCGTCGGAGCCGACCCCGCCGGAGTCACGCTCAACACGGCCCTGGGACGGCTCGGCATCGAGGGCCTGGTCGTCGTGCGGAACCGGCGGACCTCGGTCAAGCGCCGGGTGCTGACCGACGGCCAGATCACGGCACGGTACGACGAGGAGGACGCCGCGCCGCTGCCGGAAGCGGCCGAGCGCCGGCTCGTCGAGCGGATCATCCGGTTCGCGGCGGATGTGGACGTCATCGTCGCCTGTGACTACGGCTACGGGGTGTGCACCCCGGGCGTACGCCGGGTGCTGTGCGACCTGAGCACCGGCAGGAGCGGAAGGTTCGGCACGCCGATCCTCGTCGTGGACGCCCACGACGTGGCGGCGTGGCGGGAGTGCCGCCCGGCGGCCGTGCTGCCCAACTACGCCGAGGCACGGCGGCTGCTCGGCGAGAGGTTCGACGGCGACGACCACGACAGGGTCGCGTTTTTGGCCGCGCGGTCGGCGGACCTCATCGAGGCCACCGGCGCCGGCCTCGTCGTCACCACACTGGACGGCCAGGGCACACTGCTGCACCGGCGCGGCAAGGAGCCGCACCGCACGTACGCGACCCCCGCGCCCGACGCGATGAGCATCGGCGCGGGCGACACGTTCACGGCGGCGTTCGCGCTCGCCCTGGCGGCCGGCGCGGAGCCGGAGCGCGCCGCGGACATCGGACAGGCGGCGGCGAGCGTCGTGGTACGCCGCCAGGGGACGGCCGCCTGCTCCCACGAGGACCTGCTGCGGGCACTGCGCCCCGACGCCGCGCTGCCGCCCGAGCGGCTGGCCGCCTGCCTGGAGCGCGACCGCGCCGAGGGCAAGCGGATCGTCTTCACCAACGGCTGCTTCGACATGCTGCACCGCGGCCATGTCACCTGCCTGGAGGAGGCCGCCCGGCTCGGCGACGTACTGGTCGTCGCGGTCAACAGCGACGACGGGGTGGCCCGGCTGAAGGGGCCGCGGCGCCCGATCAACCGATGCGAAGACCGGGTCGCGGTGCTCGCGGCGTTGGGCTGCGTCGACTACATCACCGTCTTCGACGAGGACAGCCCGGCCGACCTGCTGCGGCTCGTCCGGCCGGACGTGTACGTCAAGGGCGGCGACTACCACCCCGACCTGCTGCCCGAGGCGGACCTGGTCAGGGAGCTCGGCGGGGAGGTACGGGTGCTCGGTTACGTCCCGGACCTGTCCACCACGGCGATAGTGAACCGGATTCGAGGGTAGAGGGCCCTCCATGACCGAAGAGCAACGCTCACCGACCGGCAAGCCCATGGTGGAAGCGACGCCGATGGACGTGATCCGTGTCCGCATCGCGTCGTTCGCCCTCATGTTCTGCTTCGCGGTTCTGGTGCTTTCCGCCGTCGGGCGCATCTGGGTCCTCACCGCGATCGTCGTGGTGATCATGGCGGTCATCGCGAGCTACATGGCGTTCGCCGTACGGAAGCAGAAGAGGCTCGGCGGCGGGCCGCAATCGAGAGGATGACGAGGTGAGCCTGAAGGACAAGGTCGTCGTGGTGACCGGCGCGAGCGGCGGAGTGGGTCGCTCCGTGGTCCGGCGACTCGGGGCCGAGGGCGCGAAGGTCGCGCTCATCGCCCGGGGTGAGGCGGGCCTCGCCGGCGCCGCCGTGGACGTCGGGGCCGAGGGCGGCGTCGGGAAGACATACGCCGCGGACGTCTCCGACTACGACCAGGTCCGCGCGGCCGCTCAGCAAGCCGAGGCCGAGCTCGGCCCCATCGACGTGTGGATCAACGTCGCGTTCGCGACGGTGTTCGCGCCGTTCCTGCAGGTCACGCCGGAGGAGTACGAACGCGAGACCAAGGTGACCTACCTCGGGTACGTCTGGGGCACCCGGGTGGCCCTGGAGTTGATGAAGCCGCGCGACAAGGGCGCCATCGTTCAGGCGGGCTCCGCGCTGGCCTACCGGTCGATCCCGCTGCAGTCGGCGTACTGCGGCGCCAAGCACGCGATCATCGGGTTCACCGAGTCGGTGCGGACCGAGCTGCTCGCCGAGGACTCGGGCGTGAAGATCACGGTGGTGCAGCTCCCCGCGCTCAACACCCCGCAGTTCGACTGGGGGCTCAACCGGATGCGGCGGCACGCACAGCCGGTGCCGCCGATCTACCAGCCGGAGGTGGCCGCGCGGGCGCTCGTGTACGCCGCCGAGCATCCCGAGCGCAAGGAGTATTGGGTCGGCGGGATGACCGCGGCCACGATTTTGGGCCAGCGAGTGGTGCCCGCCCTCCTCGACCGCTATCTCGCCAGGACCGGCGTGAAGTCGCAGCTCGTCGGCGACAAACCGCCGACCGGGGTGTCCAACCTGTGGGAACCCGCGGACGAGGACAAGGACTACGGCGCGCACGGCAGCTTCGACCGGCGCTCGCACGGGCGCAGCGTGCAGCTATGGATGTCGCAGCACCGCCGTCTGGTCACCGCCGCCGGTCTCGGGTTCGCCGTCGTCGCCGGTCTCGGCCTGCGCCGCCGCTGACGGCCCAGCTCGGAACCGTGCCCGCCTGCACCCTCGCATAATGACGCAGAGTAACAAGCTCATTACAATTCGCTATGGCGCGCTCCTCGTCCACCTCGGCGTGGATACGGTCGACCGGTGGCCCTAGCCGAACACGAAGCCCTCGTCCGCCTGTTCTGCGAACGACCCGACCTCGCCGCCGACCTGCTGACTCGATCTCTCCGCGTCGAGCTGCCCGACTACGACTACGCGGGCGTCGAGTCGGCCGATCTCACCGAGGTCACCCCCACCGAGCTACGCGCCGACTCGGTCATCGTGTTCCGGCGTAAACGACCGGAAGCCGACCCCCAGCCCGTTCTCGCCGTCATCGTGGAAGTCCAGCGTCGCCAAGACCCCCGCAAAATGTGGTCCTGGCCGATGTACCTCGTCAGCCTGCGGACCCGCCTCGAATGCCCGGTCATCCTGCTGGTCGTGTGCCCCGAGGCGTCGGTCGCGCGCTGGTGCGCCCGCCCGATCGAACTGGGCCATCCCGGTCTGGTGCTGAAACCGCTGGTCGCCGGTCCGGACGAGGTGCCCGTCATCACGGATCCCGGACAGGCGGCCGAGGACATCGAGCTCGCGGTGCTCTCGGCGATTCACCACGCCGCAACGCCGGAGGGCCCCGAGGTCGTCAACGCCCTGTTCGCCGCGCTGCACAATCTCGACCGGGACCTGGGGGGTATGTACGCTGACATGGTCCGTGCGGCGCTGCCTCGCAAGGTCTGGGATCACTTGGAGGAGCACTTGAAGGCGGAAACCTACGAGTACCTCAGCGACTGGGCCCGCGAGAACATCGCCAAGGGCAGAGCCGAGGGTAAGGCCGAGGGTAAGGCCGAGGCGATCTTGACGGTTCTGTCGGCCCGCGGCATCGAGGTGTCCGAGGATCTTTCCGAGAAGATCCGGAAATGCAATGACCTCGACCGGTTGGCCGCCTGGCTTCGAGCGGCCGCCACGGTCGACTCCTCCGACGCGCTGCTCGACGACATGTCCTGACGCCGCCCGCGGGGCGGCCACGGCCGGGTGCACAACGGCGTCCGGCACGCTCGCCGCGACCTGCCGGCTTATGGCCGACGCGGCCATTGCCGCCTTCACCCGCCGTTTTCTCGCCGCCGACGAGCCGCCGCCCGTACGGAAAGCAGCGTCCATACGGGAGTGAGAAGTGTCGCACTCGGACGCCTCCGGCGGCGAGACACGACCGGGCGCTCGGCCATACGCCGAGCCCCGAGAGCGGCCGACGGTGCGGCGGGGGACGGTCAGCGAGCCTTGGCGGTCGCCTTGCGGTTGGCCTTCTTGATGGCGTCCACCAGCTCGCCTTTGGTCATCCTCGACCGGCCCGGGATGCCGAGGCGGCTCGCGACATCGTAAAGATGCTGTTTGGAGGCGTTCGCGTCGACACCCTCGGCTGTCTCGCCCTGCTTCGGCGTGCCTTTCCTCGCCTGCTGGTCCGACGGTCCGCGCCCCTTCTTCTTCTCCCAGTGGTCGCCCACCTTCTCGAAAGAGTGCTTGAGCGCGGCGAACGCCGTACGGTGGGCGCGCTCGCCCTCGCCGTACGTCTCGACGGCGGAGTCGTGCGCCTTGATCCACGTCTCCTGGGCCTCCTTGGGCGAGCGCTCCAGAGTCGAGGGCAGTTCCTCACGTCCTGGCATGGTCAATCTCCCTTCGGACCCTCGCACCTTCGCCGCGGAGGTCGGATCGGGCCGCTGTAGCGCCGCTCCTCGTTCACCTGACGGCGCGCGGCGGCCGCATCCCCGGAGGCAGGCGCGGCTTTCCTGCTTCGCCTTCCGGTCTATCCTCTCCACGAATTCCAAACGTCGCGTGCGGGTGCCCGCATAGGGCAGCATGTCGAATCATGACGGATACCCCCATTGTGGTGATGGGCCTGATGGGTGCGGGGAAGAGCACCGTCGCCCGGCTGCTCGCCGACGCGCTCGGCCGCCCCATGCGCGACAGCGACGCCGATCTGGAGGCCAGGTACGGCGCGACCGCCGCGGCGATAGCCGCCGAGCTGGGCGCCGACGAGCTGCACGCCCGAGAGGCGCTGGTGCTGCGGGACGCGCTGGTGGCGCGTCCGGCGCCGGTCATCGCCGCCGCCGCGAGCACGGTCGAGGACCCCGAGACGCGGCGAGCGCTGGCCCCCGCCTTCGTGGTGTTCCTCGACGGTCCGCCGGAGGTGCTCGCCGAGCGGATGAAGTCGAGTTCCCACCGTCCGCACTTCAAGCCCGATTTGGTACGCATGCTGACGGAGCAGCGCGACCTGCGGCTTCCGGGGTTCCGTGAGGTGGCGGACTTGACCGTGGACCCCTCCACGCACGGGCCGGAGAAGATCGCGGCCATGGTGCTCGCCCGCCTGAACGGTGCGAGAACCCCTTCGAATGACTGAATGAGCGACCGGCTCGCCGGTCGCGTTCGCGGATTCGGCCGGGCCTCGTCCGTTTGCACCCGCGGGTTCGACCGGCCTCGTCAGTGTTTCCGCACGCGTTTCCGTACGCGATTCGGTCCAGCCTCGTCTACGGTGGCTCCCGCCCGCCGTACGGCGCGCCGCCCGTCTCCGCTCGCGAGGCGAGCGAGGGTCAGCCGACGGCTATGCGCGACTGGTACGGGACGACCGGCAGCATCGACGGACTGCCCGTCCCGGCGAGGAACCAGACGGTCTTCCCGCCTCGGCTCGACCTGGCCACACCCCAGTCGTCGGCCAGTTCATCCACGATCATCAGCCCACGGCCACCGACGGAGTCGATGTCCGCCTCCCGCTGGCGCGGCAGGCCCTCGCCCTGGTCGTAGACCTCGCCGTACACCCATGTGCCGTTGCTGCCGAGCCGGAGAGTGAAGACGTTGCCGCCGTGCCGTACGACGTTGGAGGTGAGTTCGCTCACGATGAGGGAGCAGTCGTCGATGAGCTCGTGCAGGCCCCACCGGCCGAGTTCGCGGCGTACCAGCGCGCGCGCCTCCGCCACGCTCGCGCCGACGGCGGGCAGGAGGCATTCCGCAGTCCAGACGGGGGCCGGATCGACCGGCGCCGTACCGAAGGGGAGAGTCACGCGCGCCTCCTTAGGCTCATGGGAGCGCTCCCACGGCCAAGATACGACACGCAACGCAGTCATGTGAATTCAAAGAAACAAGATTGTTTCCGGTCAATGCCCGTTCCGTGATGTGCACCAAGGATGAAACGCGGCCGGCTTACCCTTCGCCGCCGCATATGCGCACGTCAGCAATAACATCCCCGGTGCCTTCTGACCCCGCTTTCGCCGCGATGGACGCGCTTACGCGACTGAGGCTGCCGTGAAAATAGCTGAAATATGCCCATCTCGGCCTTATCGACGCGTCCGATGAACCGAATCGTTCTCGGACGCAACCCACTATGTCGCTTTTTCGAACATCTTTCCGCGTGTGGCATATGCGCTTACACGCGACCTCCGGGTATGCCCCTCGCGCATTCCTCCCCGGGCGGCCCAGTGCGCCGACGCATACCTCCTCGCGCACTCTCACGCATCCTTCGGTGCCGCCCTCTCCGCGTGCCTCCTCATGTGCGCTCCCGCATGTGTGCTTCCCGGAGCGGCCCCGGCCCGTCCTCCGCGCGCATGAGCGTGCAGGCCCTCACGCGACGCCCTCCCCAGGTGACCTCCCGCGCGCTTCCCTAGCGGCCGTTCCCATGTGCACTTCTACGCACCCTCACGGGTGCGCCGCGTCATCCCGCGGAGCGCTGTCACGCGGCCGGCAGTGCCGTGATCCCCCAGCGGTGCACGACCCGCTCCCCCGGAGCCAGGCGCACCAGGTGTTCCCCGGTCGCGAAGGCGTTCGGCGGGCAGCTCATCGGCTCGACCGCAATCCCCGCCCGCCGGTACGGCTCGGGCAGCGTGTCTCCGGTGAACACCTGGAGCCATTCGACACCGGACGCGCCCCACAACTCCACGCCCCGGGACCCGTCGGCCGTCCGGAGCCGGACCCGCACCAGCCCATCGTCGTCACGGCGCAGGGCCGTATAGGGGGTGTCGAGCACCGTACTGCCGATGCGGCGCCCCTCACGGAAGTCGTACTCCGTGCCCTCGACCGGACGCCGGTCGATCGGGATCATCTGCTCATCCACCGGAGCCCACTCGGCCGCGGGCACCTCCAGCACGGCCTCGTCCACCGTCCCCTCGCCGAGGGTGAGGTAGGGGTGCGCGCCCATGCCGTACGGCGCGACGCCGCTTCCCACATTCACGGCGGACACCTCGACCTCCAGGCCCGCCTCGCCCAGCGCGTACGACACGGTCAGGTCGAGCACGTGGGGATAGCCGAGCTGGGGGAACAGCCGCAGCCCGAGCCGAATCGAGGCGGCGTCCCGGTCCAGAACCGTCCACGGCATCAACCGGGCGAAGCCGTGCGTGGCGTTGCCGGTTCTCGGTTCGGTGATCGCGAGCTGCCTGGTCTCGCCGTCGAATTCGTACTTGCCGTCGCGCACCCGGTTCGGCCATGGCAACAGCAATTGACCGGCGGCGCCCACCGGCTGGGCGGTGGCGGGGTACGACATGACCAGCGGCCGTTCCTGATATGTCAGGGTACGCAGGGCCCCGCCCACCTCGGTCAGAGTCGCCGCGTATCCGTACGCGCCAATCGTGTGCTGCGTGCCGGTCGGGGGAACGAGCTCGCGAACCGCTGGTTCTGTCATGGCGGGATTGTCCCATCCGTCCCACGGCAAATCGCATCGGCCCGCAAAACCCGGGCGTCTCGGCTCTCGTTCGGACGCCTGGGGTCGCGCATCGAATTCTGAGGAACGAGTCCGGGTGATACGCGGTCCCAAGCCGAGGGCGGCGCTGCCGAGTCGGGGCGGATCCGGGTCCTGCGAACCGCACGCCCGACGAGCGTGCCGGGCGGTGGGGGGGGGGCGGGGGGGCGGCGCCGCGCGCGGGGCGCGGGGGGCGCCGGGGG
>JADGHC010000113.1 GCA_019689655.1 Microbispora sp. | reverse complement strand
GGAGAGACGGCGGGCTGGCCGGGCGGCGCCGGGACCGGCGACACGGACGGCGGGGCCCGCGAGCCCGGCGACCCGCGGCCCGGCGAGCGGGGCGCGCCGGAGCCCGGTGCGCCCGGTGCCCCCGGTGATCCGGTGCAGCCCGCCGCGCCCTCCGGGACCGCAGACCCCGCCGGCGGCGGGGGAGGACAGGGCGGCACACCGTCCGTGCCCGCCGGTCCCGTGGAGCCGAGAGCGGCGCGAGGGACGACGATCGCCCTCGTCGTGGCCCTCGTGCTGGTGGTCATCATGTCCGGCGTCCTCGGAGCCGTCGCCGTCCTGATGACCCGCAACCCGGATGCCCCGCCGCTCAAGCAGACGCCCGTACGCAGGCTGCTGATGCCCGTGCACTTCGCCCCGGTCACCGGGGTGGGCCCGGGGCCCTGCGCCGGGACGGACGCGATCCCGGACGACAAGGGCACCACCTGCTACCAGCTCGACCCCGGGGTCACCATCACGACCGTGCAGAAGATCGAGGAATTGCCGGAGAACGACGGCACCTACTCGATCCGGCTCGTGCTGACGCCCTCCAGCCAGGAGCAGATCGCCGCGCTCACCCGGGAGACGGTCAAGCAGCAGCTCGCGATCGTGGTGGGGGAGAAGGTCGTGGCCGCGCCGCGGGTGGCCCAGGAGATCACCCAGGACAGCCTCGGCATCGCGGGCTTCGACAAGGCGCAGGCCGACGCGATCGTGATGCTGCTGACCGGGTCCGCCCCCGCGGGGCAGAACCCGTCCCCGTCGCCCCCCGCCGTGTACACCGGCCAGCCCGGCGGCACCGAGCCGGGAGGAACGCAACCGGGTGGCACGACCGGCGGGGGAACCCAGCAGGACGGGACGACCGGCGGCGGCACTCAGCCCGGCGGCACTCAGCCCGGTGGCACCACCGGCGGCGGGACCCAGCAGGGCGGCGGGACCCAGCAGGGCGGCACGCAGCCGGGCACCGAGCAATTCCAGTGAGCTGACCCGGGCGCGGCGGCGCTCTCAGCCGGCGACCGGCGCGAGCGCGATGTCCTCGGGCCGGATCGGGGCACGGCGGAGATCCAGCCCGGTCGCGGCCCTGACCGCGGCGACCACCGCGGGCGTCGACGACAGCGTGGACGGCTCGCCCGCGCCCCGCAGGCCGTACGGCGCGTGGGGGTCGGGGTTCTCCAGGACCGACAGCCGCATCGGCGGCATGTCGAGAATGGTGGGAATCAGGTAGTCGGTGAACGAGGGGTTGAGCACCCGTCCATCCTTGACCTGGATCTCCTCCATCAGCGCCAGGCCCAGTCCCTGGGCGGAGCCGCCGTGGATCTGGCCTTCCAGGGCCAGGGGATTGAGGATCTTCCCGACGTCCTGCACGGCGGCCAGCTCGACGACCTTGACCAGGCCCAGCTCGACGTCCACGTCGACCACGGCCCGGTGCACGCACAACGCGAGCTGCACGTGCGAGTCGCCCCGGCCGGTGACCGGGTCCATGGGGAACGTGGGCCGGTGCCGGTACTCCCGGGTCTCCTCGATCGGCCCGAACCGCTCCAGCAGCTCCTCCAGCGACAGCCCCGGGTGCGCCGCCCGCAGCGCGTCCAGGCGTGCCCGCACCGCCTCACAGGCCGCCTTGACCGCCCCGCCGGTGACGTACGACTGACGGGAGGCCGAGGAGGACCCGGACGAGCCGACCGTGGTGTCCGCGGGGGCGACCGTGACCCTGGCGATCCCGAGTTCGGTACGCGCGATCTGGGCCTGGACGGTGACGAGCCCCTGGCCCACCTCGGCGGCTGCGGTGTGCACGAGCACGTGCGGCTCGCCGCCGGCCAGCTCCACCCGCACCCGCGCCGTCGAGTAGTCGTCGAAGCCCTCGGAGTAGCAGATGTTCTTGATGCCGACGCCGTACCCCACGCCGCGGCGTACGCCCTCGCCGTGCGTGGTCTGCGCGACCCCGCCCGGCAGCGCCCGCAGGTCGGCCTCGGCGGGCGGCGGCAGCGGCATCGCGGCCAGCTCCGCGAGCATGTCCGCGAGCGGCGCCGGGCTGTCGATCACCTGCCCGGTGGCCAGGCGCGAGCCCTGCGACACCGCGTTGCGCATGCGGATCTCGACCGGCGAAAGCCCGCAGGCCGCCGCGAGCCGGTCCATCTGCGACTCGTACGCGAAGCACGCCTGCACCGCCCCGAACCCGCGCATCGCGCCGCAGGGCGGGTTGTTCGTGTAGACGCCGTACGCGTCGATCCAGACGTTGTCCACCTCGTACGGCCCGACGCCGAGGGAGGCGGCGTTGCCCACGACGGCGGGGGTGGACGAGCAGTAGGCCCCGCCGTCGAGCACGATCCGCGCCTTCACGTAGACGAGCCGGCCGTCGGCCGTCGCGCCGTGCTCGTAGCGCATCCGCGCCGGATGCCGGTGGACGTGACCGAAGAACGACTCCTCGCGGCCGTACACCATCTTCACCGGGCGGCCGGTGCGCAGCGCCAGCATCGAGGCGTGGACCTGCATCGACAGATCCTCCCTGGCGCCGAACGCGCCGCCCACCCCGGCCAGCGTCAGCCGCACCTTCTCCTTCGGCAGGCCCAGGCACGGCGCCACCTGGTCCTGGTCGACGTGCAGCCACTGCGTCGCGATGAACAGGTCCACCCCGCCGTCCTCGGCGGGCACGGCCAGGCCCGACTCCGGCCCGAGGAACGCCTGGTCCTGCATGCCGACCTCGTACTCGCCGGTGACGACCACCTCCGCCTCGAAGGTGCTCCCCACCCGCACCGGCTGGTGCCGTACGAGGTTGCCGCCAGGATGGACGGCGGGACAGGAGGGGTCGAAGGCGGCCCGCAGTGGATCGGTCACCGCCTCCCGCACCTCGTAGTCCACGACGATCGCGGCGGCGGCGCGGCGCGCCGTCTCCGGATGGTCGGCGGCGACGATCGCCACGGGCTCGCCCTGGTAGCGGACCTGGTCGATCGCGAGCACCGGCTGGTCGCGGCGCTCCAGCCCGTAGAACTTCTCCCCGGGCACGTCTTCGTGGGTCAGCACGGCGAACACGCCGGGCATGGCGAGCGCCGGCGTGGTGTCGATCGAGCGGATCCACGCCGACGGGTGGGGACTGCGCAGCGTCGCGCCCCAGAGCATGCCCTCCAGCCACAGGTCGGAGGAGTACGCGAACTCCCCGGTCACCTTCAGCGTGCCGTCGGGGCGCGGCACGCTCTCGCCGAGGCCCGAAAGCCGCCCGCTTCCCGCCGCCGTCTCCGTCGCCATCCGCCGCTCCACCGTCGTAGTACAACAACCGGGCGCGGTCGGGGCCTATCGGCGCGGGCCATGAAACACGGGCGCCGAAGGGGTCGAGGCTTGTAGATACCTCCAAATACCCTGCTGTCGTGCTGCTGCATGACCTGCTGGCCGTACCGGAACTGCGGCTCACCCTGCTCACGGGCGACGAGCGGCTGGACCGTGAGATCAAAGGCGTGCTCATCACCGACCTGCCCGATCCCCGGCGGTACCTGTCGGGCGGGGAACTCGTGCTGACCGGCCTCATGTGGCGCCAGTCGCCGGACGACTCGGCCCGGTTCGTGGACGCCCTGGCCGAGGCGGGCGTGACCGCGCTCGGCGCGGGCGACGCGCGGCTCGGCCTGGTCCCGGACGACCTGGTGGAGGCGTGCCGGGCGCGCGGGCTGCCGCTGGTCGAAGTTCCCGTCGAGGTGTCGTTCGGGGCCGTCGCCGACCTCGTCGGCAGGCACGTCGCCGCCGCCCAGGTGGGCGACCTGCGCGGCGCGCTCGGGCGGCACCGCAGGATCGTCGCGGCCGTGGCCGAAGGTGCCGGGCTCGGCGAGCTGTTCGCCCTGGTCCGGGCCGAGCTCGGCGTCACCGCCGCCGTCGTGTCCGCCTGCGGCGCGGTCGTCGCGGGCGACCTGCCCGAGGAGCAGGCCGTACGGCTGGCCCGCGACTACCTCGCCGCCGTCCGCCTGCCGGTCGTCGTGAACCGGGGCGGGCCGTTCACGCTGTTCGCCGTGGACCGCTCGCACCGGGCCGCGGGCTGGGCCCTGGTCTGCCGGGGCGAGGTCGACGTGGAGATCGGCTATGAGCTGGCGGCGTGCGTCGCGATGGAGCGGACGAGGGCGGAGGAGGGCCGCCGGGTGGAGCGCCGCCTGGCCGAGCAGCTCATCGCGCTGGCCTGCGCGGGCGGCGACCTCGCGGAGCTGTCGGCCCGGCTGCGGACCTGCGGCATCGACCCGGCCGAGCCGTACGCGGTGGTCACCGCCACCGTCCGCAGGCGCGGGGCGGCGGACGGCCCGGACCCCGCCGTGCTCGGGGGGCGGGTGCTGGAGGAGCTGCTGGACCGCGGGGTGGTGGCCGCCGCGGGCGCCGACGCGTCGGTGGCGCTGGTCCCGCTGCGCGGCGGCACGTATCCCGGCGATTGCGACCAGCTCGCGGCGCGGCTGCGTGCCCGTACGGCGGTGCTCGCCGCCGGGCTGCCCGCGATCACGGTGTCGGCCGGGCTGAGCGGCGCCCTGACCGGGCCGCAGGCCATCCGGGGCGGGGTGGAGGAGGCGGGCCACGCCCGGCGGATGGCCGAGGCGCGCGGCGGGGGAGTGGTCACCAGCGACGAGATTTACACGCACGCGCTGCTGCTGGCGACCGTTCCCGGCGATGTGCGCTCGTCGTTCGCCGAACGGCTGCTCGGCCCGCTGTTCGACTACGACCGCCGGCACGGCGCCGAGCTGGTGCGCACGCTCGGCGCGTTCCTCGACTGCACGGGGTCGTGGAACGCCTGCGCCGAACGGCTGCACGTGCACGTCAACACGGTGCGCTACCGGATCAGGCGCGTCGAGGAGCTGACCGGCAAGGACCTGTCGTCCATGGCCGACCGGGTCGACTTCTTCCTCGCCCTCCGCGCCGGCTAGGCCGGCTCCTCGCCGAGCAGGGCGAGCTCCGCGCGCGCGAAGTCGATCCAGTATCCGTTGTCGTTCGCCTGCGCGGCCGACAGCGCCTGCAACAGGTGCTCCCGCGCCTGCTCCGGCCTGCCCATGAGGCGTTCGGCACGGCCAAGGAAGCTGAGGCAGCTGGGCTCGAAGCTGCGGTTGCGGCGTTCGCGGCTCAGCTCGAGGACCTTCTTGAACAGGAGCGCCGCCGACCAGGGGTCGTCCTGGCGGAGATGGATCTCGCCCATGCTGAAGAGCGCCTGCATCAGGTGCATGGTGTCACCGGCCCGCCTGGCCTGCGCCGCCAGCTCCCGGGAGGTCGTCCTGGCCCCGGCCAGGTCCCCCAGACCGCGCTGCGCCGAGGCGATGTTCATGAGCGCGTGCCGTTCGCCCACCGCCGCCTCGATTTCACGGGCCAGGTGCAGTTGCTCATGCCCCGCCGACAGGGCCTCCTCGTACCGGTTTAGCCCGTTGAGGATCACGCCGAGGTTGCCCAGGGCCCTCATCCGCGCGAAGGCGTCGCCGGTCGCGCGCCGCAGGGCCACCTCGGCACGCTGGTGCTCGAGCGCTCCCTCGAAGCGTCCGGCGCGGCGGAGGCCGAACGCGAGGTAACCGTGCGCCAGCGCGGAGATCTCCTGGTCGCCGAGCCGATCGCCCACCTCGAGAGCCTGGCGGTTGAGGTCGATCAGGTGGATGTCATGACCGAGGTAGTTGAGCGGCCAGTAGAAAGAGAAACCGAGCTGGGCGCCCGAGCGCGCTAGGCGGGGGTTGTGCGACGCCATCGCCTGGGCGGCCGCGGCGAGGATGTTGGGGCGTTCCCGTTCCAGCCACGCCTCCGCGTCCGCGGCGTCCCGCAGCGCGACGGGTTCACGCTTGACGAACTCGTGCGGGGGATGCACCCGGTGCGGGTCGATCAGTTTCATCGCCAGCCGTACGGTCTCGCCGTAGAGCCCGATCGCGCGATCGAGCGCGTCGTCGCGGTCGCGCTCGCTCAGGCGCCGCTCGGCCAGTTCCATGGCGAACAGCCGGACCAGATCGTGCAGGCGGAAGATGCCCTGTTCGCCGGGTTCGGCCAGGTGTGCCCGGACCAGGCGGGCCATCGCGCGCTCCGCCTCGTCCCGCGGCACGTCGAGGAGGGCCGCCACGATCTCGGCCGTCACCTCCGGTACGTGCAGCACGCCCAGGTGGCACAGGGCCGCGGCCGCCGTACGGTCGAGCCGATGCGGGCCGGCGGCCAGCAGGTCGTGGCTGAGCTGGAGGCTGGCGCGGACCGCGATGTCGCCCGACTCCAGCTCGTACAGCGCCCGCCGCCGGTCGCGCAGCCGGGCGTTCAGCGCCGACAGCGGCCCGTGCGGGTCCTCCGCCAGCCGTGCCGCCGCGAGGCGCAGGGCCAGGGGCAGCTTGCCGCACAGGTCCGCGAGTTCGGCGGCGGCCGGATCGGCGGCCACCCGCTCGGCGCCGACCAGTTTCGCCAGCATGGTGACCGCCTCCGACCGCAGCATCCGGCCGAGGACGATCTGGACGCAGTCGTCGGCCACCGCGAACGACTCCCGGCTCGTCACGAGCACGGCGTTCCCGGCCGGCAGGCCGAACAGCGGGCGGACCTGCTCGGGACCGGCGGCGTCGTCCAGGAGGATCAGCATGCGCCGCCCGAACAGGCGGTCCCTCAGCATGGTCGCGGCCTCGCCGGGATCCCGCGGCACCGCCTCCGGGTGCACCCCGAGGCTGCGCAGCAGCCTGCCGAGCAGGTCGAGGGGGCTCAGCGGGCTGACCCCCGGCGTCGCGCCGAGCAGGTTCACATACAGCCGGCCGTCCGGGTAGTGGTCGCTCACCGCGTGCGCCGCGTGCACGGCGAGCGCGGACTTGCCCGCCCCGGCCGTTCCGGTGACGGCCACGACGGCCTGCGGCGCGCTGCCGTCCCAGGGCGCCAGCAGCGTACGCAGGCGCGTCAGCGCCGCGGTCCGCCCGACGAACACCTGGCTGTCGCGCGGAAGCTGGTGCGGGGCCCGGGCCGGCGGGGCCGGGGCGATCTCCGCCGACGTCCGGACGGCCAGGGAGGGGTCGGCGCGCAGTATGAGCTCGTGCGCCCGCCGCAGGGACTCGCCGGGATCGACGCCGAGTCGTTCGGCGAGCAGGCGCCTGGCGTCGTGGAAGACGTCCAGCGCCTCCGCCTGCCGGCCGCTGCGGTAGAGCGCGAGCATGAGCAGCTCGCGGGCGCGTTCCCGCAGCGGGGCCTCGGTGGTGAGGCCGCTGAGCGCGTCGAGGGCCTCCTGGTGCCGGCCGAGCCGCATCAGCGCGTCGGCGTGGTCTTCCCGCGCCGTCAGGCGCATGCCCTCCAGCCGGTTCCGCTCGGTCTCGCAGAAGGGGCCGGGAAGGCCGGAGAGCGCCGGGCCGGCCCACAGCGCCAGCGCGGCACCCAGCTCACGCAACCAGGAGAGGAAGTCCTCCTTGGCCTGGTAGCGGCGGGCCTCCGCGAGGCGCTGCTCGAAGTCCTCGGCGTCGGTCCGGCACGCGTCCCGCGCCAGGCTGTAGCCCCTCGCCGACTGGGTCAGCAGCATGAACGGCCCGCGCTTGCCCCGGTCCGGTTCCAGCACCCGCCGCAGCCCCGCGATGTAGGTGTAGATGCTCTGCACGGCCGTCTTCGGGGCGGCGCCGCCCCACAGGTCGCTGATCAGCCGTGCCTTCGGGACGACCTGGCCCGCCCTGGCGGCGAGCGCGTATAGGGTGGCCCGTTGCAGCGGTGGTCCGACGTCCACCTGCCGATCGTCTATGTGGGCGGTCACCGGCCCGAGGATCCGGAGCCGGAAACCGGTCTGCCGGGTGCCTGATCGGTCACTCGCCATCGTCAGTGCTGTCCCTTTCCTCGTCGCAGGGCGTCGAGCGGTTCGGCGACGGCGGACCCGGCGGCAGCGGCGGACGCTGACCGCTCCTCCCGTACGGGGGTCGCCCCAGGGGGAGCCGTACGGAGCGGCCCCGGCAGCCGGCACCGTCTGGTCGAGCGGCGGGACGCCCCGCGCGGTTTTCGCGCCGCGCATAACGTCCCCGAACTGCATCTGGTAACGGCGGCGACGCAATGTGTGGGCCACGCATTGGAGCGGCGCGCTCTCGCCGGACGGGCCGTCACCAGGGTCCTTGCCGTCCCCCGTTTGGAGCGATTTATACCGTTCCTGCCGGTTGCGTGGCACATCCTTGGGCCTGGGGCCGGCACACGTTCAATATGCCATCCGCACTCTATATTTCGTCTAGACATGCCGCGGATGCGCGGATGTCCGGCGATGTGCCGGTGCCTGTCGCGCCTTAGTGAGTCTTGACCTGTGTAAATGCCAGTTGTCGACGCCACGCCGCGCCCGAGGGGAGCCGCGGCGTGCCGCCGGGCGCCGGGCATCCCCCTCGCGCGGCAGGCCAACGCCACCATGACAATCAGTCGGCTTTTTCTGTCAAATCTATGCCGCTTGACCGCGTGTCAATCGCGGCGTGACGGGCCGGTGCCGCGCAACCGTGGCGAGGAAAAGAAAATTCCGCTCACCGGACGGCATCCCCGCGATTTTCTCGTAGCAATAAAGCGCCGAATCCCTAGTGGGGGTTTCGGGACTCGGCGCTTCATTGCCCGGATGGTGTTCCAATCAATGACCGGGAGTCGGAATCGCGTTTCCGTCCGGCGCTGCGAGGCTCCGCTCTTTCACGGGGCACCCACGGGTGCACCCGCGGCCTTCCGTGCCGAGCCCAGCGGCGAACCGCGGACGGCTGGCGGGCGAGTGCCTGCTCAGCAGCACAGCGGTGTACCCACGTAGGACTGAGCGTCAGACGCGGAGTCGGCTGAGGCCGTAGCATTGCCGGCAGTGGCGACGAAGCCAGAAATGAGTATGGTGAGTACCAACAAAGTCAGGCGGCGCACGGTAGATCTCCCATCGATCGGACTGCTGGGCTTACAATAGTTCAAGAGGTGTCAATGGCTGCGCAAGATCTGATTGGACAGCGAATCAAGGCGATACGTCGCCAGCGTGGCCTTTCACAGGCCCAGCTCGCGCATCCCGAGCTCTCCGACAGTTATGTCTCTCTCATCGAGAGCGGTAAGCGGACGCCCACGCCGGCCGTTCTCGAGCTGCTGGCGCAGAAGCTGGACTGCTCCCTCACTTACCTCATCAACGGCGTCACCGCCGAGCAGATGCAGGAGCTCGAGCTGGCCCTGCGCTTCGCGCGCATGGCCCTGGACAACGGTGAGGCGGAGGAGTCCCGCCGCCGGTACGCCGAACTGCTCGCCGACAACAACCTCGCCGGCCTCGCGTCCATGTGGCAGGAGGCGCGCTACGGCTATGCGCTCGCTCTTGAGGCGTGCGGCGCGCTCGATGAGGCGATCATGGTGCTGGGCGAGCTCAACGACTCCGCGGGCGAGGCGATGACGGGGGAGCGGAAGATCGCCGTCGCGCTCGCGTTGTGCCGATGCCACCGCGAACACGGCGACCTCTCCGCCGCCGTGCGCGTGGGGGAGGAGGCGCTCGCCGCCGCCGTGCAATCCGCCGGCTGGACCGATGAGGCGGTGGAGCTCGGGGCCACGCTGCTGGGCGTCTATCTGACGCGAGGCGACCTCCTGCGGGCGGAGCACTTCGCGGCCGAACTGCTGTCGGTGGCCGAGTCGCTGGGCACGCCCAGGGCCACGGTCGCGTCCTGCTGGAACGCCGCCGCGGTCGCGGAGCAGGCGGGACGTATGGACGAGGCCATGGCGCTCATCGAGCGGGCGACGGCCATCCAGTCCGAGACCGGAGACCCCCGCAATCTCGCGCGCATCCGCAACGCCTACGCCTTCACGCTGCTCCGTACGCGCCCCGAGGAGGCCGAGCGGGCCCTCGGCCTGCTGCTGCGGGCGGAGCGGGAGCACGAGACGTCGGCCACCAGCCCGTTCGACAAGGCGCGGTGCGCCTATGGCATCGGATGGGCCGAGCTGGTCCTCGGCCGGCCGGAGAATGCGCGTGAGCACCTCACGGCCGCCATGGCCCAGCTGCCGACCACGAGGACGGAGCTGTACAACCACGCCCGGCTCCTCCGCAGCCAGGCGTACTTCATGCTCCATCAGGACGACGACTGCGCTGCCGAACTGCGCGCGGTGACCGACTGGCTGGACACCGTTCCGGCCACCCGCAAGACCGCCGAGACCTGGATGACGCTCGCGGAGATGCACCGGCGCATTGGTGACGACGCGCAGGGTGTGGCCGCCTATCAGCGCGCCCTCGCCTGCGCCGACCTCTGATACCCGCGGCGCGACGGCGTCCGTGCGGGCCGTCCGGGGCACCCGGACGGCCCGCACGCATGCGTGATGCCGGGGTTGCCCCTTATCACAGGTGTGGGGTATAGACCGGACCCCGGCGTCGGTAGCCTGGGAAACGCCATGAAGAGACCATTCCTCGCCGCCTTCGCCGCCTTCGCCGCGATCGTTGCGGCTCTCCTGCTGTGTGCCGGGCCGGCCCTGCCCGCGCAGGCGCACACCTCGCTCAAAAGCAGTGACCCGCAGAAGAACGCCCAGGTGAAAACCTTGGAGAAGGTCACGCTCGAGTTCGCGGACTCCGTTCAGTTCCCGGTCGTGGTCGTCCGCGGCGAGGACGGCAAGCGCTATGAGAAGGGCGCGCCGGTCGTGGACGGGCCGAAGGTCACCGAGGCGGTGGCCGGGCCGGTTCCGCCGGGCCGTTACACGATCGCCTGGAGGGTGGTCTCCCCCGATGGGCACCCGCTGGAGGGGGAGATCCCCTTCACCGTGGTCGGAGATCAGTCGCTGGGGACGGCGACCTCGGCCGCCGCTCCTGACGGGGCGGCCTCCGCACCCGCGGCGGCCGCGGCTCCGGCGCCGCAGGCCGAGGACGCCGGGCAGACCGGTGTCCCCGGGTGGACCTGGGCGGTGATCTTCGGGATCGCCGGTGTCGGCATCGGGTTGTTCCTGAGCCTGCGGAAGAAGCCGTGAACAGGGTGGTGCGCCTGACCGCGGCGGTGCTCTGCGCGGCCGTCGGCGCACTCGTCATCGCGATGGTCGCCGGTGGTGCCGCGACGCCGCGGATCATCCCCGGCCTGCCCGACGAGGGCACGCTGACCCGCTGGATGCTGCCGCTGTCGAAGCTCGCGATGGACGTCTCCGGCGTCCTGACCGTCGGATTGCTGGCCGCGGCCACGGCGTTCCTGCCCAACGACAAGGGCCTGCTCGGCAAATCCGCACAAAGCTATGTGAAGGGCGCGTCGTGGTCCGCGCTGGTCTGGGCGGTGGCCGCGGCGGTGGCGCTGGTCTTCAGCCTGTCGGAAACCCTCGGCGCGCCGGTGGGGCAGATCCTCGCCGGCAACGAGCTCACCAGCTACGCCAGCCAGGTGCCGCAGGGCATCGCGCTCACCCTGGTCGTGCTGTTCGCCGTCGCCATCGCGCTGTTCGCCCGGGGCGCGATCACGGCCGGCGCCGCCGGGGGGCTGCTGGTCTTCGCCCTCGTGACGCTGCTGCCCCCCGCGCTCACCGGGCATTCCGCCTCCTCGCCCAACCACAGCCTGGCCACCACGTCGGTCGCCATGCACCTGCTCTTCCTGTCGCTGTGGGTGGGAGGCCTCGGAGTGGTCTGCGTCCACGCGCTGCGCGGCCAGCCGCACCTGGACGTCGCCGCGGCGCGTTTCTCCCGCATGGCGCTGTGGTGCTTCGTCGGGGTCGGCGTGTCCGGGCTCGCCGCCGCCGCATCGCGTCTCACCTCGATCGGCGAGCTGTTCACGTCGAACTACGGCCTGCTCCTGCTGGCCAAGATCGTCGCGTTCACCGTGCTCGGATTCTTCGGCTGGCGTCACCGCGGCCGTACGCTGTCGAAGCTGTCGGCGGGGGAGCCGCACGCGTTCCTGCGCCTCGCCCTCGGCGAGGTCCTGCTCATGGGGGCGACGATCGGCCTGGCCGTGGCGCTGTCCCGGACCGCTCCGCCGCCCGTCGACACCCCGGTCGACCGCGCGTTCGAGCTGCTCGGCTACCTCGTGCCGCCGCCGATCTCGCTCGGCAACCTGGTGACCCTGTGGTGGTTCGACCTGTTCTTCGCCGTCGTCGCCGCCGTCATGGCCGGCCTGTACGGCGCCGGAGTCGTCCGGCTGGTCCGCCGGGGTGACCGGTGGCCCGTGGGCCGCACGGTCAGCTGGTATCTCGGCGTGGTGATCCTCGTGCTGTGCACGCAGAGTGGCGTGGCACGCTACGCGCCGGTGCTGTTCAGCGTGCACATGACCGAGCACATGATCCTGTCGATGCTGGTTCCGATCTTCCTGGTGCTGGGCGCGCCGGTGACGCTGGCGCTGCGCGCGCTCAAGCCCGCCGTTCGCCGGGGCGATCGGGGACCGCGCGAGTGGCTCACGGTGATCCTGCACAGCAGGGTCGTGAAGTTCTTCGCTCACCCCGCGATCGCGACGGCGATCTTCGTGGTGTCGACGTTCGTCCTGTACTTCACCCCGCTGTTCGCCGCCGCGATGGAGGAGCACCTCGGTCACATCGCGATGACCGTGCACTTCCTGCTCAGCGGCTCCCTGTTCTTTTGGGTGATCATCGGGGTGGACCCCGCGCCGCACAAGCTGCCCCACTACGGGCGGCTGCTGCTGCTCATGGTGACCATGCCGTTCCACGCGTTCTTCGGGATCGCCCTGATGAGCATGGGCACCGTGCTCGCGTCGTCCTATTACGACCAGCTCGGGCGCACCTGGGGCGTTTCCGCGCTGGCTGACCAGCAGTCCGGCGGCGCGATCGCCTGGGCGTTCGGCGAGATCCCCACGCTGATCGTGCTGCTCGCCCTCGGCTTCCAGTGGTGGCGCGACGACGAGCGCGTCGCGCGCCGGGCGGACCGCCGCGCCGACGCCGCCGCGGCCAAGTCCGGTGGCACCGGGGATGCGGAGCTTGACGCCTACAACGCCTATCTGGCGAAGCTGAACAGGCGAGACAGGGCCGCCGAGTAAGCAGCCCGCCGCCGGGGGTCCGAACCCGCGGGATCTTGCGGCGCCGTTGCCATCCGGCGTCCGGTGACCGCGAAGGAGCCGTCGGCGGGCTCTGCTGCCGCTGGTCTTCCCCGCGATAGCCACGCGGCTCCTCGCCGAAATCGGCGCGGACGCTGACTTGAGCTACCGCCGTGCGGCCCCGCTGCCTGGTCCTCCCAGCCGTCTGGTCGCCCCGACTGCTCCCGCGGCGGCCTGGTCGTGCGAGCCTCCCTTCTACCCGCGGTTCTCACAGCCGCTGTCCGGGGTCTGACCATGCGAGCCGCCCCCGGTCGCCTGGGTCGTGCGCGCCACTCTCCTCCCCGCGGCCCTGACAATCACCGGCGCCGATCGCCTGGGTCGTGGGCCGTCTCCGGCCGTCTGGTTGCGTGCGCCTCCCCGGCCGCCTGGGTACGCGATGCCGCCCCTTGCCCGTGGTTCATTGCCGCCGGGCTGTGCCGAGGCGGTGGTAGGTGAAGGCCCAGCGGTCTTTGCCGACTTTGCGGCGGGTGTAGCGCTCGGGGTGCCGGTAGCGGTCGCGGTTGTGGAACTGGCA